>DUZD01000149.1 GCA_013349695.1 Rhodospirillaceae bacterium | reverse complement strand
ACTTCTCCCGCAAAGGAGGCCATTTCCTCGATTTCGTCGAGTAAGGCGCGGTACGCCACGTGCTCCCCCAAAAGCACGTCGGTCAGGTTCATCGCCGTTCTCCCTTACTCTCATTGTTTGTACCGACATTTCCCGGATAAGGCTTATCCCCTTGCGTCCGGTCGGATCGATATTTTGTATTCTTATGGCTCGCCGCGGCTTTCCTCCCCTCCGCGTCCTTGGCGTATAATCTTAACGCAATGGACACGGAGGGACGCGGAGGAAAAGGAGGTGCGATGAACTCCACTAAGCCTCGGGATATTGTGGCACCGGATGCAAGTGCATAAGCCTTTTCCGCGAAATACGGATTGTGCCCGCCGATCGGTTTGTCCTGGCGCGCCCCGCGTTCGCCCGAGCATGGTCAAGCCGCCCTCGACGGGTGGTAACAAACTCCCCGGGGCAAGCGGATGATCCGCTCCCCCGCCCCGGGGCTTGTTGTCGGCGCCGACGGCGATCAGTCCACCATCAAGAAGCGTGTCTAGGACAGCAGTTCTCGGGCCTTGCTGAGGGCTTGGGTTTCGGCCTCCTCCCGGGTGATGCCGTCGCCGTCCACCATGCCGCCGAGGCTGACGTTATCGACCGCGCAGTGGTAGCGCTTGCCCACCTTATAAGTCACGATTTCCACATTCCAGCCGGCTAGATTATCCCGCCGTCGTGCGTAGTTGTGCGGATGCATGCTCATTTTACTATTCCTCCTTATCGCCGAATCCAGTACGAATGGTCAAGGCTTAAATTAGTATGCGACTAATTCGCACTATATATATAATTATCCGCTAAATGCAATTAAAATTACGCTTCGTCCCCTGAATCGGGAGACAAAATCGGCGGATGGAATCGGAAGAAGAAATCGGCGGACGGAATGAGCGGTCGAAACCACGAAAAACTATCCATTCCAGGGGGATCCGATGACACTTCACCGACTCTTAAGGAAACAGGGGGAACGCCAAGCGTTCTCTATTCCGCCCGCCAGTTCTCGACCCACAGCGTCGAGGGAAACTGGTGGCCGGTGGGCTCGAGGCCGTTCAGCCATTTCGGCAAGACGTAGGGCTCGGCGCGGAAGTAGAGCGGAATCACCGGCAATTCCTCGGCATGGATTTGCTGTAGCCGGCGCCACAGTTTGGCCCGTTCGCCGCGGTTCAGTTCGACCTCGATCCTGTCGATCAGCTCGTCCATCTCGGCGTTTTTGAAGCCGGCGTAGTTCTGGCCGGCGAAGTTGTTGCCCTCGTGCGGGATATGGGCCGAATGCAAGGTCGTGCGCGGGACGTTCTCGGGCGCCGAGATCCATGCGTACATGGCGAGCCCGGTGAACTTGCGCTCGGTCACCGTCTGGCCGAAGAAGACGCGCGCCGGCTGGTTGCGGATGCGCAGGTCGATGCCCAACCGCTTCCACTGGCTTTGCAGCACCTGCTCGACCAGCTCGCGGGTGCGGTTGCCGGCGGTGGTCATGATCTCCAAGGTCAGTCTTTGGCCTTTTTTGTTATGGCGGACGCCGCCGCGCATGACCGTCCAGCCGGCCTGGGCGAGCAGCCCCGTCGCCGCCTTCGGGTCGTAAGCGTACTTGGGAATATCCTCGGAGTAGACCCAGTCCAGGGGGCTGACGCCGCCGTGCGCCACCGGCTGGCGGCCAGCAAAAAGCTGGCGGCTGATAAGCTCGCGGTCGATGGCGTGGATCAGCGCCTTGCGCACCCGCTTGTCCTTGAGAATAGGGTTGTCCAGGTTGAGGTCGATATGCTCGTAGATCAGGCCCGGCTTGTAGACGAAACGAAAGCGTGCGGCGTGGCGGCGCTCGAAGGCCAGGGCCTGATCGATGCTCAGGCCCAACTCGCCGGCGATCATGTCGATGGAGCCGGAAAGCAAATTCGCTTCCAGGGCCGCCGTGTTGCCGATCATGCGCACGATGACGCGGCGGAAATAGGGCTTTTTCCCCCACCACCTGGGATTGCGCTCCAAGATCACGTGCGAGCCGGTCTCGACCTTGGCGATCAGGTAGGGGCCGAAGTAAAGGCCCTCGTTGGTGATGTCGGTATCGAAAGCCGTGCGGTTCTTGTAAGCGACCGGATCGGCGAAATTCACCTCGTCGAGATGGGCGGGAATCAGTTCAAAGCCGCTGATGTTGGCGAAATCGAAGGTCAGCCTGTCGAAATGGAGGGTGAAGGTCTTGGCGTCGGTGGCGTCGATTTTGTAAATGCGGCGGTAGAATTCCATGTTGCCGACGCCGCTTTTCGGATGCCGGCCCACCTTCCAGGTGAAGATCACGTCCTTGGTGCCGACGGGCACGCCGTCGCCCCAAAAGGCGTCGGCGCGGATGGTGTAGGTGACGGCGACGCCCTGCTTGCCGCCGGGTGTTTTTTCCGGCGCCGCCAAACCGTTTTCGAAGGTCGGCAATTGGATGCAGAGCATGCAGACCAGTCGCCAGTTGGCGTCATGGACGGTGAATGGACGCCGGGTCATCGCCAAGACGTAGGTCTTCGCCATCATGGCGTCGATGTTGGGATGAAAGGTGGATGGGAACTGGGTGATGCCGATGACGAGGGTGTCCTTGGGCGCCGCCCTGGCCGGCACCGCCAGGACCGCCAAGGCGAGGGCGGCGAGGGCGAAAAGGGCGGCGGAAAATCTCGGCATGTTCCTTCCCTACTCCGCCGACGCGGGCCGCTAGTGTTCTGGCTTTAACACAAGTTTCCTTGATGCCGCGGTCGGGGTTTCACCACGAAGACACCAAGACACAAAGGATTTCAATAAGTTCTTGGCGCCTTTGAGCCTTGATGGTGAATCCCTTTTCCGGCGGATCAAAGAACGAAATACCTGAGTCGCAAGACTAGCATGACCGGCCGGGGGCCGACAGGGGGAGGGGAAACCGGAAAAAAAAGGTTCATCCGGGAATTCCGGGAAAAGCATCCATTATACGTTGAGCCTGCCGTCCCAAGCGGCGGCGTTCAAGGTCATGCCGGCTTCGCCGGTCGCCGCCAAGAGGGCGAACCCTGAGCGCCGCCGCCTGGGATGGCTTTTGGTCTCTGTAGGTCGGCTCGGAAGAATGGCCGCTTTTGTCTCTCGAAAGAATAATCATTAGCTCTCCTTGAATGACTTTCTTGAGAGGCTGGACAAGGCCACTTTCCCGAGCCGGCCTACCATCGGCAAGCCACTGTCCGAGACGGCTGTCAAGGGCGGCCGTTGGCCGCCGCAAAGCGACGCTCGGCGCCCTTTACAGCCGTCTCGGACAAGGGGCAGGCTTAATAGAGGACGGACGAATTTTCCCGGAAAGGCTTATCCCTCACCGTCCGGTACCACAAAATCTTGATGACAGGCGAGCGAAGGCATGGCAGGAACATACCATAAACGATTGGCTTGGAGGATGTTCGCCATGCCCGACTATCCACATTTCCTGATCGTCTTTCAGCGCCGTTTCGGCAACGACCGCGCCGGCGCCGGGTACCTGTTCTCCGTTCGCTGGCCGGAGGGGTTCCGGTGCCCCGCCCGCGGCCACCCCAAGGGCTGGGCCTTGGAGACCAAGGCCTGGACCTTCCAATGCGCCAAGTGCGCCAAGCAAACCTCGGTGACCTCGGGCACCATCATGCACGCCAGCAAGTTGGCCCTGCATGTCTGGCTCTGGGCCGCCTACCTGATGGCCACCCATTCCAATGGCATCTCGGCCATGCAATTGTGGCAGCAACTCGGCCTCGGCTCCTACAAATCCGCCTGGCTGTTGGCCGCCAAGCTCCGCCGGGCCATGGTCGATCCCGAGCGCAACCCCTTATCCGGCTTGGTGGAAATCGACGAAACCACGATCAATCACCGGACCCGGAACGACCCGCCGGCACAATATGCCCGCTAAAACCCAGAAAGATTTGCCGGGCGCGGAAGGAAAGGCAAAAAATATCTCCCCACCCAAGCCGGCGGCGAAAACATTTCTCTAGGTTTTTCAATCAACTGTCCAGATCCAACATGTTGGCCCGCTGTTTGCTTAATAAAGGGCCAGTTAAACTTGTTTGGGGAAATTTCGACCATGGATATCCGCGCAATTATAGCTAAAGAATCGACCGGCGCTTCCGTTCAGAATCAGCAGAGCGGCGAGGCGGTTTCCTTGGGCGGCTTACCCGTCTCCTTCGCCGACCTGATGAAAGGCGGCGTCAGCTTCGATATCGGCATCAACGCCCTGGCCGACCGCACCGAGCTCGCCCATGTCGCCGAGTCCGGCAATCAGCCGGCTTCGGCCGACGATTACGGCTATGAAAACCGTGAAGGCGCCCAAGATAGCCAAGCTGACCGGAGCAGCGGCGCCGAACGCGACAACGGCAACTCCGAAAGCTACCGCTCCGACCGCCATGACGATTACGGCCGCGATCAAACAGCCAAGCGGGGAAGCGACGGCGGCAATGAACAAGACGCAAGCCGCGCCGACAACGGCGACGGCCGTCAGCCGCGCCAGGACGACAGCTCCCGGGACGACGGCCAAGACGCCGGCCCGTCGAGCGCCGAAGACAATGCGTCCGCCGACGGAACCGCCGATACGGACACCGAGGCTTCGAGCGAGACCCCGGCCGCCAACGGCAAAACCGCCGACTCCGGTGTCGAAAACAACGCCAACGCCGACGCAACGGACGGTGCCCATGCCGCCTTCGCCAAACAGAATGCCGAACAGGTTCTGGCCGGCCTCGTCGCCGCGGCCCGCGACGGCTCCCTTCCGAGACAGGTTTCGGACCAAGCCCAGGCCAATAACGCATCTGCCGGACAGAGGGAAAATGCCATTGAAGGCCTTGCCAAGGCCATGGCCGCCACCGGCAGGGAGACATCGGCCCAGGGCGGTAATGCCGGCAACGCCTCGGCCAATGCTCACGGCCAGCAAACCCAGGCCAACACAAATGCCCAGGCCAACACGAATGCCCAGGCCCAGGCCGGCGCCGAGGCAGCCGTCAAAGCCACCAGCACGGCCTCCCAGCAGGCCGCCGACCTTGCCAAAATAGTCGGAGAGGGCAACCGGATTTCGCTCAGCGTCGACGTTGCCAGCAAGGCGGAAACCCTTGTTTCCAGGCCGAATGCCAGCCTCACTTCCTCGACGGCGCTCGCCGGAGATGGCGGCAAGTCACAACACGGCGGGCAGTCCCTGCTCAACCACGGCGCCGCCGGCATCAGCCAAGCGGCGCAACAAGTGGCCCAACAGGGCGCCGCCGGAACCGGCCAAGCCCAGCAGGCGCAAGCCCTAGCCTCGTCCGGACCGAACGCCGCCGGCTCGGCCCCAGGCGCGCTCCAAGCCAACGCCGGCATCCAGCAGCCACAAGCGGTGGGCGGCGAGGCTCAGGCCTCGGCGAACCCGAACGGCACCGCCGAAACCCAACAGAGCCAACAAAACGCCGCCGCCAAAGCCGCCGCCGCCGCCGCCCGTCCCTTCAACTTACCAAAGCAGGCGATTGTCGATCAGGTCACGGTGCAGATCACAAAAGCCATCAACTCCGGCGCCGACAAGATCAACATCCAGCTTAAGCCGGCTTCCCTTGGCCGCGTCGACGTGCAGCTTGAAGTCGGCCATGACGGACGGGCAATCGCCGTCATCACCGCCGACAACAAGGATACCCTCGATCTGCTGCAAAAAGACGCCAAGGATCTGGAGCAAGCACTCGAGGACGCCGGCCTGCAAATGGATCAGGACAGCCTCAACTTCAACCTCCGCGAACAGGAAGAGCAGGCGGATGAAGATGCGAGCGCCGGGTTGGCCGACAGCGGCCGCGGCGAGGACGAATCCGAGGACGATGATTTGACGGCCGCCGAATACAGGTACGGAGACGGCATCGTCACCGACACCAAAATAGACATCCGCGCTTGAGTGAACGCGGCCGGAGGAAACGAAGAGATGATATTCAGCGGAGTGCAGCAAGGTAGCACCGTCATCGATCCCGACAGTAAGTCGGGTGGGTCGCAGGTAAAGCTGCAAGAGGATCTCAACCGGTTCTTGAACTTGTTGATTACCCAGCTCAAGAACCAGGATCCGCTCGATCCCCTGGATGCCAACGAGTTCACCTCGCAGTTGGTCCAGTTCGCCAGCGTCGAGCAGCAGATCTATCAGAACGCCAACCTGGAAAAGCTTTTGAACCTGCAGCAGGGCTCGCAAGTCGCCGACATGGTCAATTATCTCGGCACCACTATCGAGGCCACCGGCCAACAATTCACCCTGGAAAACAGCAAGGCCGAGTTCACCTACAGCCTCGGCGCCCAGGCCGACAGCGTCACCATTGCCATCAGGGACGCGGCCGGGCTTTCCGTCTTCTCCCAGGATGGCCAAACGGACATCGGCAAACACAGTTTCACCTGGGAAGGCCTGAGTTCCGGCGGCCTGCCGCAGCCGGATGGGACCTACACGGTCGTCGTCAGCGCCCTGGACCGGGCCGGCAAGCTGCAAGACGTCGCCCATACCGTCTTCGGACGGGTCACCGGCGCCGGCGCCGAGGACGGCTCTGTCTCACTGTTCATGGGCGACGTCAACGTCAACATGGACAAGGTGCTGGCGGTCAAGGAGACGCCGGCCAGCGAATAGGATTTGCGGCCGCCGGGCGGAGCCAGGACGCCGACGCCAGGAATGTTTAAGGAACGAACCCGGCCCACGGGCCGACAAATCGAAGGAGAAAGAAAATGAGCTTATTTGGTGCGTTATCCTCGGGCGTTTCCGGACTGACCGCTCAGAGCAGCGCCATGGGCGCCATCTCCGACAACATCACCAACGTCAGCACGATCGGCTACAAGAACACCCGCGTCAACTTCCAGACCCTGGTCACCAAGCAGACCTCATCGACGTTCTATTCGGCCGGCGGCGTGCAGTCGAAACCGCGCCAGGACACCGGCATACAAGGCCTGTTGCAGGCGTCCACCTCGCAGACCGACATATCGCTTTCCGGAAAAGGCTTCTTCGTCGTCAACGAAGCCAACGTCCCCGGCAACGACGATCAGTTCCTCTATAGCCGCGCCGGCTCGTTCTTCCAGGACAACGAAGGGTTCCTGAGGAACACCTCGGGGTTCTTTCTTCAGGCCTGGCCCGTTAACGCCGACGGCGATGTGATCCCGGCCAACAAATCCCTGACCATCGCCAACCAGAACATCGTCTCCACCGATTACCTGGCGACGGTGAACCTGAACCGGGTCGGCGGCACGGCGGCGGCGACCACCAATATCTCCATCGGCGCCAACCTGCCGTCCAACGATACCGCCGGCGCCACCCACAAGACCGACGTCCAGTTCTTCGACACCCTGGGCAACGCCAACACCATGAGCGTCGTTTACAGCCGCTCCATCCGGGAAAACGAATGGAGCGCAAGAATCGATCCGCCGGCGGCCACCTCGGTGATCACTATCGAGGATTCCTCGGTCACCGCCACCGCCAAAGTCTACCAAAGCATCGGCCAGCTTGAGTTCAACATCCCCACCGCCACCGGCGATACCACCCGCCGCCCGGCCGACGGCTCG
>DUZD01000243.1 GCA_013349695.1 Rhodospirillaceae bacterium | reverse complement strand
CCTGTTCGATCACCACATCGGTAGGATCGACAAAGGACTTGAAACCGGACAGCCGAAGCTTATTGAAACACAACAAAGCTTAGTGCTCCGTCTCATCTATAAGGTACCCGTACGACGGCCCTGCAAGGCTTCCGGCTAGGAGCGCGTCGCGCCGTGGTGGCCGTCCACCACAAACGGCGCGCGACGCCGTCCGGAAGCCTTGCGGGGCCGCCCAAAGGGTCGTTTTTCCCGTCCCCTCGGGGGCCGCGGGGGCGCCCCCCGCATTTAAAATCGGGGGGACACCCCCCGGTGGCCCCCCGGGGCGTCGGGAGCGCTTGACGATGCGCCGGCATCGACGGCGCGCCTTGCGGCGACTTACGCGGCGCCACCGGCGCCACGGTTCCCCGCAAGCCTGCCGAGGAAACGGGAAAAACGATCGTATGGGCACCTTATAGATGAGACGGAACACTAGCCCTTAAGCCTATTGTTTTTTCGCCACAGCCTTGTCGAGGATGACCCGGAAATCCTCGAACGGGAGGTTGCCCGACACCTTTTCGCCTTCGATGACGAAGGTGGGCGTGGCACGGATCCCGTGTTCTTTTTCACCCGCCGCGGCTTTTGCCTGTATCGCCTTCATCAAGGCTTCATTGCTCATGCAAGCTTCGACATCGTTTTTCGACATGCCGCCAAGACGGGCGATACGTTCAAGGTATTTCAAGGGATTATTCATGCTCGACCAGATCTCTTGGGAGCGGAACAGCGCCTCGATCATCCCGAAATACCTCTCCGGCGGAGCGCAACGGGCCAGCATCGCCGCCGCCAGGGCCGGGGAACCCAAAGGGAAATCCCGAAAAATGAGCTTGACCTTTCCGGTGTCGATGTAGGCTTCCTTGATCTTGGGCAGGGTGTCGCGGTGAAAAGCCATGCAGTGGGGGCAAGTGAGAGAAGAATACTCGATCATGGTGACGGGGGCATCGGATTGGCCCCACACCTTTTCCACCAAGGGGTATTCACTCAAGGGCTGTTCCCGCGGATGGTGGCCGGCGAAGGCCGGCCGGGCCGGCAGCAGGATCGCTAAAAACACTAAACCTAGTAAGAAACGGAGCATTTACTCCTCCTTTTCCACAAAATATAGAAGATTATAGAATCACCGGCGTTCTTCCACAAGCCGCCAATGGAGGGTCCGGCCATTGATATGTCGATTCCTGGCGAAGAAGACGAATGCTTATTCGTCCGTGCCGCCGCCGCGCCGCGCCCTGACCGCCCGCCCCAGCGTTTCCAGGGCTTGCCGGAGATTTGGGTCGTCGACAACAAGCAAATGGCGAAGCAGGTCTTTTTCTTCCGCCGGATGCAAGGAGCGAAGCGGCGGCGGTTTCCGGTCACCGACCTTGAGCGGCCCCTGGAAAAGCTTCAGGCGGGCGACGGCGCGATAACCGAAGTAGGTGTTGACGCGCTCGAGCAGGACCGGTTCCAGGTGTTGCAATTCGGTGGCCAGGCCGCCGCTGTCGGTCTTCAGGTGAAGGGTTCCATCGCTGCTTTCGCCCGCCGGGTAGACGATTTTTTCCGGGGCGCTACGGGCAGCCAAGTACGGGCCGGCGATAACCGGCCAATCATTGACGATGGCGCCACCGGCAAGACCCCGCTTCTTGAATACAGGATTGGTGATCTTGGCCACCATAGCCGCCAACGCGCGCGGGCCGTGTCCCCTTCTCGTCATTGGGTTGTCCTCCCGGTTTGCGCTCGCCGGACTCGGCGATAGAATACGGGCATGGCCGGCATGGAACAACCGCGACTGCACGCCAGCCTGCTTTCCTGGTACGACGGCAATGCCCGCCGGTTGCCGTGGCGGGCGCTTGCCGGCGAGACCCCGGATCCCTACCACGTATGGCTGAGCGAAGTCATGCTGCAACAGACCACCGTCAATGCCGTGGTCCCTTATTTCAACCGCTTCATCGGCCGCTGGCCGACGGTCGCGGACTTGGCCCGCGCGAACCAGGATCAGGTGCTTCACGCCTGGCAGGGGTTGGGCTATTACGCCCGCGCCCGCAACCTGCTGAAATGCGCGCGGCTGGTGGCCGGTGACATGGGCGGCGGCTTTCCCGGCGATGCCGATGAGCTCGAGAAACTTCCCGGCATCGGCCCTTATACCGCCGCCGCCATCGCCGCTATCGCATATGGCCAACGCCGGGCGCCGGTGGATGGCAACCTGACACGGGTGCTGGCAAGGCTTTACGCCATTACCGATCCCTTGCCGGGCGCCCGGCGGCGAATCGCCACCTTGGCCGAAGCGTTAATGCCAACGGAACGGCCCGGCGATTTCGCGCAGGGCCTCATGGATTTGGGCGCCGCCTTGTGCCGGCCGCGCCGGCCGGCGTGTGAAGCCTGTCCCTGGCGGGAGTTCTGCGCCGCCAAGCGGGCGGAAAACCCGCAATCCTATCCGCGCCGGCAAACCAAGGGCGCCAAGCCGATCCGCCGGGGGATCGTCTTCTGGGCCGTCCGCCAGGACGGCGCGGTGCTCCTTCGCCGCCGGCCCGAAACGGGACTTTTGGGCGGGATGATGGAATTTTCGTCGACCGGCTGGCGGCAAACCGCCTGGACGCTCGAGGAAGCCCGCCGCATGGCCCCAGTGGCCGCTTCCTGGCGGCGGCTCCCTGGTGTCGTCCACCATACCTTCACTCATTTCCATCTGCGTCTCGCCGTCATCCGTGGCCGGACCACCGATTCGTCGCCGGCCGATGGTTTCTGGTCGGCGGTCGAAAAATTGCCGGATCACGCCTTGCCGACGGTAATGAAAAAGGTCGCCCGGCACGCCACCTCCTACCCGGAGGCCGGGAAAAAAGCTATTCGTCGTAAGAAATCAGGGCCGTGAACGGCACGTCCAGTTTCGACCGGCCACCCAAAAAGGTCAGCTCGATGATGCAGGCGGCGCCGACCACCTCGGCGCCTATTTTCCGAAACAACTCGACGGTGGCGGCCATGGTGCCGCCCGTCGCCAGCAGGTCGTCCAGGATCACCACCCGCTGGCCTTTCTCGACCGCGTCATTTTGAATCTCGATGATATCGGCGCCGTATTCCAGGTCGTATTCATGACGGATGGTCCGGCCCGGCAATTTGCTCGGCTTGCGCACCATGACGAAACCGCAGCCCAGTTTCAGGGCCAGGGGCGCCGCCACCAGGAAGCCGCGCGATTCGATGCCGGCGAGGATATCCGGCTGATGCCGTCTGACCGCTTTCGCCATGCGTCCCATGGCCACCTGCCAGGCATCTTCGTGGGCGAGAAGGGTGGAGATGTCGTAAAACAGGATGCCGGGCTTGGGGAAATCGGGGAAGGAGCGAATGTAGTCCTTGATGTCCATGGGATGCCAATGGTCTGTTTTCGTGGGAGCCGGCATCCTACCCCTTTCTTCGAATATCGGCAATTCAGACGCCGTCCAGGCAACTGGCCGGGCAAGGAATCAATCGTTTCAATTCGAATTTTTTCGTTTCATTTCGTTTCATTTCCAGGCTCTCGGGAGTTCCCTTAAACGCATTTCGGCGCTAGTTTCGATCCCTATACTTACCAGACCGTTGGCGCTTTGGACTTTGCCAAGGAGTGGGGAGGAACGGTGGTGGTGATGGTCCGAGCATGCTCGATGCACGACAAGAATTATAGTAGGCTCCATGATCGCGGATCGACCCTTTGATGGCCGAGGTCGATCCCGCCGCCCCATGGGAAAATTGCATGACGGGTATCATGGACTGGGAATCTGGTGATTTCGGCATCGTAACGACGGAAGGCGAGAAGACCGTCAGCGGATTGGTCAGTGACGTGTTCGGCATCCATGACGTGGGGGAACGTCGTGAGTGTTGGGCCGTTACCCATATTCCGACGGGACTCAAATTGATCCCCGGCAAGGGATTCTTGGTGGTCGAATTAGCCAAACAATTCGTCGAGAAAATCTCTCGCAAAGCCGATTGGAAATCGGTCGATCCTAGCAACCCACCACCTAATCTCGTCGAGGCGGTAACGGAAATTTGGAACGAAGTGATTGTCGAGGATACCTTCCGCATGGGAACAGCTCCCATAACCGATCCGTCCCCAAGGGGATCAAGCGGGAACCCCTTCAAGCACGTCGGCCGCAACGATCCTTGTCCCTGCGGTTCGGGGAAAAAATACAAGAAATGCTGCTTGCGGTGAGTCCCATCGATGAAACAAAAGAACTTCAAATACCCCGGTGACGCCGCCATGGAGATGTTTCTGAAGAAACATCATTGTCCCACGACGTTCCCCGTGGCGCGGATGCGGTTCCTCGGCGAGATCGCCAGCCTTGATTTCGAGGCGAGCCCCGTCAAGACGGTCGAATCATTCTGGGGCGGTGAACTGCCCGTGTTCGACGGCGAGCAGGATGCGTCGAGCTTCTTCAACACCATGATGGCTCTGTGGAACCGCATGGCCCGGCACCAGGATGGCGTTATCGTCAAGCTCACGAAGCCGAAGAAACTCCGCGACTGGGATGATATGGTTGCCGCCTTGCGGATGCGGTCGGCGGAAATCCGGGATGGTTTTCTGTTCGGGTTCGGTGATTCCGGCGAAGGGCAACTGCCCCCTGCTCTCCAGGACGGGATACATGGGCTCGAGGAAATCGCCGAGCGGTTCGATGAAGCCGCGGAGCGAATACAGGGACCGCGACGCGGCGAGGATGGCCTATCCTTGGACGATTGCCGTCGGATCATCGAGGAAAGGACCAAGGAGATCGAGAACCTGTTTACCGTCATCGTTCGAGCCGCCAAGGAACTTCGGCGATTGGGATTCGAGGCGATGGACGAGGTCGATGACGGGGGGGTGGTGCATTGATCTACCTGAACAAGGACCAAATCCTGCCTCTGGTGAACGCGGAGTGGCTTGGCAACGGGCCGATCCGGCTGAATCCGACCCTGACCTTGGAGAACCTTCCGGATTTCCTTGTTTTCACCCACCACCGGCAACTTCAATCGGAAGTTCGTCGCCCGCACGGTGGATGAGTTCTCCTGGCCCGGATACGAGCCCGATTTCCCGCCGCTGAATTTTCTCCATGCGATCCTCGATCTCGCCCGGCTGGGGAGAAAGTACAAGGGCAAGTTCAAGCTTACCAGATCCGCCGCGTCGCCGATCAGCCGAGGCCGGCCGAGGAATTGGTTCGGACGACCGTCTATCCGCTGGTGGAGACGGAGAGGAAGCTGCCTTTCGATCCCGCCAACGTTTTTCGCTGGCGTGTGCCGCGGTATCTGGAATGGCTTGGCCTGATGGAAACGGTGGAGGCCGCCGCCAACGACCAAACCGGTGCCCCGTTGCTGTATCGCAAGACACCTTTGTACGACCGGTTCCTGTCGTTCGATATCGATGCGGCGTGACCGGATCAGACAAAAGCGGCCAACGCACCGGTCTCGATGGCGGTGGCATAGACGGCTTCGGCAAAGGCGTCACGCTCACCAATGACGAGAAGGTCGTCTTTGTCGTAGCGGATCGATTGGCGCCGCTCCACGGCTTCCCAGACTTCATCGCGGTTCATGGAAGCGACCACGCCCGTCGTCATATGGAATTTCCCCGGCTGGAACAGGCGAAACGCGACCTGATGCCCTGGCGACAGCGACGCCTCGGAACCGAGGTCCATCAACCAGACCTCCTCTCCCGTGGTCATGTCCACGAGTACGACACCGGCGTCGGGATGCCGGTCGAGCGTGGCGAACACGGAGAACCGGCTGTTGACCATTGCCTCGACAACGGCCCTGTCCCGCCGTTTCATATGGCGGCGTTTCTCGTCGAAATACCGTTCGACCAGAGATGTCCCATCCGGCCCCTTTGAGAAGAGGGCGAGGTCGAGAGCCGGGGACACATCGTTGAAATCCATCGACGCCACGGCACGGGCGTTCTTGGCAAGACCGATGCGAACGGCGATTTCGGCGGCTTGCGCGCCGATCACGGCTCCGGCCAGGGTGCTTTGGTGGTGTGAGGAGATTTTGCGGAGCCGGCGATAGTCCTTCAGGAGGGCATCGCGTTTGCCGCTTGTCCGGGGCTCGGACGCGAAAACCTCGCGCAATGCCGCCGCCTGAACCTGCCCACGGAGATGATCCATGCCAGCGGGGAGTCCGCGGATCTCGAAAAGCGACGAGAGCGGGTTCCTCTCCATGAGGCTGGGCAACATCCAGGCGGGGTGAAACGGGAGGAGACCGAACGCATCGGAGATTGTCCGGGACTTCGCGGAGCCGGTGCTTTTTCCCACACCCATGCGGTCGCACAGGTCGCCCAGGATCATGTACGGCTCGAAAGACTTGTCGGAGAGGAAATTGATCTGTCCCAGGGCATAGAGAACCCCACATGCCCACGTCCTGGGCCGTCCATTGATCAGCGGGCTGGGACGTTTCCGGCACAGGGCGGCGGCGAGAAGATTGGCGTAGTGGGCGTATTCATCGTTCAGGTGGTCGCGGCAGAATGCGTCCGTGATGGATGTGACGGCATCGTAGGTCCGCTGCATCGTTTTCGGGACACGGGTGGATTGACCTGCCATCGAAATGTTACCGGCCTTTCACCTTGTCCTTGAGGCCCTTGCCCGCCTTGAGCCTCGGCGGATGTCGAAAGCGTCTATCTATTTGCGAACCAAACAACGTATTCCCTCACGGGCCAATAATTTGGTTCATCCAGGAATTCCGGGAAGAGCGTCCATTATACGTTGAGTGTGCCATCCCAATCGGTGGCGTTCAAGGCCGTGCCGGCTTCGCCGGTCTAGGCGTGAGGGTCGAGCGACTTAAACATCCTGACTTGGTTCTGCCGCCTTACGGATGTTATCGTCTACTCGACCCACTCAAAAGATGTGGACAAAGTCCATAACGCTGGGAGCACCATGGCACGGGAATCGGCCATAACAGGGAAGCGCCGCTTGATGAGTGGTTGGGGCAAGCTAACGGCTGCCGCGTTGGCCCTGTCGGGCTTCCTCGGCTGGTACGATGCCACGCGCAATCAAGGCCGTTTGTTTCTCTGTGATGTAACGGCGCTCGTTGGCCAGAGCGCCGCGATTCCGTTTTGCAAAGAAGCTCCGCCAGACGACAGAGATATACTTGCGCGCCTGGAATACCTCAGAAACATAGAACGAGAAGGTAGATTGAGCCTAGAAGACCGTGAGCTGCTGCGTCGCCTGGAAACCAAATTCACAGACCACGTCTTCAAGGAGTTGACAAAATTGATTGGCCTTGAGGAAGCCCCTATCGACGCCAAGGCCGAAGCCGACGCGCGCGAAGCGGTACGCGAGACGGTCGAAGAAGGCAAAGCCGAAGAGCGCCGCGCACTGGCCATGATCTTCGAGGGTAATCTGGACGTCGGTCTGCGGCTTTTGTCCGATCTCGCTTCGGCGGCGGCGGCCGAGAATGCGGCGCAATGGCGGCGCATCGGCCGGATCGCCTTTGCCGTCAATACGGCGCTCGCGCTAAATGCCTATGGGAAGGTCATCGCGCTCGACCAATCCGATCCTTGGGACTCCATCTATCTCGGGCGTCTTTACCGGCGCTCCGGCGCACTTGGGGAGGCGTGGCGAACCTATGAGGGTGCGCTTGCCCGTCTGCCCAAAACCGAAGAGCGGGACCGCTCTGCCCTCTTGAGTGAGATCGGCGATGTGCGGGTGGCCCAAGGCGACCTTTCAGGGGCGCTCGAAAGCTACCGGGCCTTGATGGCCATCGGAGAGCGCCTCGCCAAAGCCGATCCGGACAA
>DUZD01000164.1 GCA_013349695.1 Rhodospirillaceae bacterium | reverse complement strand
CTCCAGCAGCAGGCCGGGGCGCGGCTTGCGGCAGGCGCAGCCATCGCCGTCGTCGTGGGGACAAACCCGGATGGCGGCGAGCCCTAAGCGCCGGCGCAAGGCCTCGTTGATGGCATCGACCCGTTGCCGGATCTGGGTCCCCCTGGCGATATCCGGCTGGTTGGTGACAGAGATCAGCAGCCAGCCGGCGGCGCCGAGACGACGGCAGGCGTCCTCGGCGCCAGCGAGCAAATGCAAGTCCTCGACCGAGGCCGGCGGATAAGGACGGCCGTCGCGGACGACGGCTTGGTTGAGAACGCCGTCGCGGTCGAGAAACACGGCGCGGCGCGTCCGCTTAGCGGTTGCCGGCCCGGACATCTTCGATCAACGCCTCCAGGGAACGGCGGAGCGCTTGGCGTGACGAATGACGGCACTTCCAGCCCAATTTCCGAATGCGGCCGGTATCGAAGCGAACGACGGGCACGTCGCCCTTCCAGCCGCGTTCGCCGCCGCTGAAACGATATTCGACCCGTTCCGTGCTCAGCCCGGCGCACTCGACGGCAAGATCGGCGATCTCCTTGACGGTGATGTAATCACCGCTCGCCACATTGAAGACGTTGTACTTAACGGCCGAGCCCGCGTTGGCTTGCAGCACGGCCGAGATGACGTCATCGACATGGATGTAGGATTTGCTCTGGCGGCCATCGCCTAGAATGTCAAGGCGGCTGGGCTCAGTGAGCAGACCGCGAATGAAATCGAAACCGACACCATGAGTCTGGCGAGCACCGACCACATTGCCAAGCCGAAAGATACAAGCCGAGAGATCGAACATATGGCAATAGGCGGCGATGATCGCCTCGCCCGCCAGCTTGCTGGCGCCATAGGTGGAAATGGGCACCAGCGGCCCGTGGTCCTCGTTGATCTCCAGTTCCCCAAGGTCGCCGTAGATACCGCTTCCCGAGGCGTAAAGGAGGCGCCGGCAGCCGGAAATACGCATCGCCTCGACAACGTGGTGGGTCAGCGCCGTGCCTTCGTCGAAATCTATTGCCGGTTGGTTCGCGGCCAGCGCGATGTCGGGGTTGGAGGCGAGGTGAATGACCAGGTCGTGGCGGCGCGCCGTCTCGGTCAGGCGATCCTGGTCCTTGACGTCGGCGCGGACCACCTTCAGCCTGGGATCGTCGAGATGACACTGAAAGTGCCATTCGCGGCCGGAGGAGAAATTATCGTAAAGGGTGACGGCGGCGACGCCGGCATCGGCGAGCAAGCGATCGGTGAAATGGCTGCCAATGAACCCGGCCCCGCCGACGATCAGGTAGCGGGAATGTCCGGCGGTCAACGCATGGACTCCCACTTCGTCTGAGCGGTTTTCAAAGCCGGATGGCTGACCAGCAGGTGCCAGATCACCGCCACCAGTCCCTCGCAGTGGGGGGTGATCAGTTGTGGGTTGAGCGGCGGAATGACGACGCAGACATCGGCGGCCTGGGCCGTAAATCCGTCCGCCGAGCCGACAACCCCATAGATCCCGGTGCCGGACTTGCGGGCGAGCTCGAGGGCGCGGACAAGGTTGACGGAAATGTTTTTCTCCCTGTTGCCGCCGCCGACCGAAAACACCAGCACCGCGTCCATGGCGTTCAGGCGCGATCCCTTCAGCCACTCGGCGAAGACCGATTCCCATCCCTCGTCGTTGGTCCGCGCGGTCAGTTCGGAGACGTTGTCGGTGGGGGCATAGGCCTCGAACCCGCAAATCTTGCGGAAATCATTGACGGCATGGCTGGCATGGCCGGCGGAGCCGCCGACGCCAAGGATGAAAAGCCTGCCGCCGCGGTCACGGACCGTCGCCAGACCTCGCGCCATTTCCTCGATCTTGGGGCGGTCGATGGCGGCGATGATGGCCATCGTTTCCTCAAGGTAGCGATCAACGAATTGGGCCATTCGGCCATCATATTCGGTTTCGCCATCCGCCGCCACCAAGGGCGTATCAAGGTAGCCAGTGGCTCCGGAGAACTACCCTAAAGGTCGTTGCCCAAAATTTACAAATTAAAGGCAGAACATAAACTTGTTTTCAAACCCCACCATCTGAAACATCCCTTGGCAAAGCACGTCCCGGCCAAGAAGCATCTTAAAATTTGCTCCGTCGGACCGAAATTCCGTAAGCATGACGTCATTTCCCATGCGCTTCTTGAGATTTGCCTGGAGTCCCAAAAGGAAAAACCAAGTCCGCAAGATAGATATTCATCGTGCTTAACCCCGATGCGGACATCATTTGCGTCTTCCCAATCACAGGAAGATCAAGCTTCACAGCTATGTCATGAAGTATACAGGTAGCTGACGCTCCCGTATCAAAGAGAGCGTCTACTGCTGTAACCTTAACTTTTTTGGTGGCTGAGGATCGGATAAGGAAGCGGGCTTAACGAGCCCGATTGCCCAAATCGGACCCTTGCTCGGATCGAATGATATGGAGACACATGGCATGTGAGAAATACCCTAAATCGACGGCCTCTTTTTTGACCTGCTGGATCGAAAAAAGCCCGTCCTCATAGGTACGCGAAGCAAACACAATAGCGTCCGCTATCGTATCAAAGGAGGCCACCATTTCCCGGTTCCGTAGCACTACGAACTTTCCTTCCTTCTCTTCGAGAAGGCTTGGCAGCATCTTTTTGAACGCTTCGTAATTTTCGTCCACGGCTTTTTGCTTTGCTTTGTCAGTCATGCCTGATCTCACCATGACAACCCTCCCATGGATGTCTTTACAAGTGATTTAAGCATTTTTTGCCAATCCTGCAAAGATTCATCATTTCCGGGTGTCCCCGGACGCCAGAATCGCCATGCCCCTCACGCGCTCCTGGGGCGGCGGCCGTCTCCGCAAGCAACCGTTACATATTGATTTGAATGAAGGCCGGACCGATGACCACGGAGAACAACAGCGGCAGGAAAAAAATGATCATCGGCACGGACAGTTTCGCCGGCAAGGCCGCCGCCTTCTTCTCGGCCGCCGACATCCGCTCGTCGCGCTTTTCCTGGGACAGGACCTTAAGGGCGACGCCGACCGGGGTTCCGTATTTTTCCGATTGGATCAACGCCGTCGCCAGGCTTTTGGCGGCCGGCATGCCGGTGCGGCTAACGAAATTTTCATAGGCCTGCCTGCGGTCGCTTAAATACGTCAGTTCGGCCGAGGTCAATCCCAGTTCCTGGGCAAGAATCGGTGACGAGTCCATGATCTCCTCGGTGACGCGGGCGAAAGCGCTTTCAACGCCCAACCCGGCTTCCACGCAGATGACCATCAGGTCGAGGACGTCGGGAAAGGTTTGAGACATCTCTTTCTGGCGTTTTTGCGCGAGGTTTACCAAAAAAACCTTCGGCAGGTAGAATCCCGCCACGCCGCCGGCCCCGATGATGACCAGCTTCAGGAAGGCGGGATAAGGGAAGTTTTGCCACATATTGACGACAAAGAGGGTGACCAGGAATCCGGCGATAATCCCCATGGCGCGGGACGCAACATAGACAATGACCGTTGAGCGGCCCCGAAAACCGGCCTGCATAAGGCTCTCCCGGATTCCCTTGGAGGAAAGATAATTTTGCAGTTTCAGCCCCGAGAGCACCTTTTGCAAAAGTTCGACATAGCCCTTCCGCTGGCCCTGGCGAATGGCCGAAGGCTTGGCGAGCTCTTCTTTCTGTTTCTTGCTCAGTTCCCCACGCCGCTTGCTCAACACCGTCTGGATGCGCGCCGCGCGTCTGCCGCGCATGAGGAAGGTAAAGCCGACGGCGATGACGGCAACAACCGCCCCGCCCACCAGGACCCACATGATGATTGAAGAAACATCAAAACGCATTTACCCGGCCTCCTCAGACCTTGAAATTAATCATCTGGCGCATCACCATGATTCCGCAAAACAACCAGAAGGCATCGATGTAAAGAATCCAATTTCCGGCCGAGGTGGTGAACAGCAGCATCAAGTATTCGGGATTGATCAAGGACAGGAAACCCGAGACGAAGAAAGGCAGGGAGCCGATGATCATCGCCGACGACTTGGCTTCGCTGGACAGGGCCTGCACCTTATCCCTGAGTTTTTTGCGGTCACGCAAGACAGTGGAAAGATTGGAGAGCGTATCGGCTAAATTGCCCCCCGTTTGTTTTTGGATTTGAGTGACGATGGCGAAGAACCTGTATTCCGGCGTGGGCAGGCGTTGCAGACCACGAGCGAGGAGTTCATCGAGCGTCATGCCGAGGTTCTGACCCTCGACGAGAAGGCGGAATTCCTCGCCTAAAGGGGGTTCGAACTCGCGGGCGACAACCGTGAAGCATTCGTTGACCGGCAGTCCCGATTTGATGCCGCGGACGATCAAATCGATGGCCTCGGCAAAGTGCTTGGTGAAATGTTTCTGCCGGCGGCCGGCGACGATTCTGAGGAAAAGCCTCGGCAGCAACAAGAGGCCGATCAAGAAAGCCGCGCCGCCGCCGATGATCGTGGAGGTCAGGGTCTCCGGGTTCATCGCCATCAGGTAAAAAAACGCCATCAAGACGCCGGCGCATAAACTGCAAAATAGATAAACCTGAATCGAGATGTGGAAGCCGGCCCGCAGGATTTCCTCGCCGATCGCTTCCACGAAGCCTTTCTTCTCGCCTTTCGACGCCAGTTGTTTGACCTTCTCCTGAATGCGTTTCTGCCTTCGGCTTTCGACCCTTTCCGACTGGCCCGGGCCGTCGATCACGCCGATCTGGGCCATGCGCCGGCGCAAAAGAACTTTCGGGCGGATGACCATGGTGGCGCCGATGATCCCACCGCCGATTAACAGCAAGGCGGCCACCGAGCCGACGATGATCAGGATGATGGTTTCCTCGGTCATGTCAGGCCATGCTCCATATTCAAGGCTTTCGCCAGTTTCTGTTCGAGGCCGAAATAGCGAGCCTTGTCCCAAAACTGCGGGCGCAAGCCGGTGGGCTCGTGGCTACCGAAAATTTTGCCGTTTTCGTCTTCGCCTTCGAATTCGAACAGGAAAATATCCTGAAGGGTGATGATGTCTCCTTCCATGCCGAGCACCTCCGTGACATGGGTGATCTTGCGTGAACCGTCGCGCAGGCGTTGCGCCTGGATGATGATGTGGATGGCCGCGGCGATCTGTTCGCGCACCGCTTTCGAGGGCAGGTTATAGCCGCCCATGGCGATCATGTTCTCGACACGGCTCAAGGCCTCGCGCGGGTTGTTGGCATGAATGGTCCCCATCGAACCGTCGTGGCCGGTATTCATGGCTTGCAACAGGTCGAAGGCCTCGGGACCGCGAACCTCGCCGACGATGATGCGTTCGGGGCGCATGCGCAGGCAGTTCTTGACCAGATCGCGCATGGAAATCTCGCCGGCGCCTTCCAGGTTCGGGGGACGGGTTTCCAGGCGCACGACATGGGGTTGCTGAAGCTGCAGTTCGGCGGCGTCCTCGCAGGTGATGATGCGCTCCGACGTATCGATGAAGTTTGTCATGCAGTTGAGCAAGGTGGTTTTGCCGGAACCGGTGCCGCCGGAAATCAGAATATTGCAGCGGCAGGCGGAAGCGACCTCGAGCAATTTCGCTCCTTCTTCCGTGATGCTGCCGAACGACACCAGTTTTTCCAGCGTCAATTTTTCCTTGGAAAATTTGCGGATGGTCAAGGCGGCGCCGTCGATGGCCAGCGGCGGCGCGATGACGTTGACGCGGGAGCCGTCCTGGAGACGGGCGTCGCAGATGGGGCTTGATTCGTCGACCCGGCGTCCAACCGCCGTCACGATGCGCTGACAAATGTTCATCAGTTGCGCGTTATCGCGGAATTTGACCTCGGTCAGTTCCATCTTTCCGCCGGATTCGATATAGACGCTGTCGGCGCCGTTGACCATGATGTCGGCGATGTCGTCGCGCATCAATAACGGCTCCAGGGGACCGAGACCCAGGATATCGTTGATGATGTCGAAGATAACCTGTTGCTGTTCCTGAGCGGACATGATCAGGTTCCGCATGCTGATGATCTCGGCGACCATATCGGTTATTTCCTCGCGGACCTCGTCCGGCCGCAGCTTGCTGATCTCGTCCAGGTCGACGGCTTCCAGGAGGTCGTTGAAGACGGCGACCTTGATTTCGGCCAACCTCTCGATCGCCGCCGCCGACGGCACCATGCCGATATCCACCATGCGGTCGGCGGCGGATTCCACGGGTTCGGGTTTTGCCGGCTCGGGTTCGGGTTTGGAGGCAACGCGTTCAGGTGCCGCCGCCGCCGGCGCCACGGGTTCGGGCGCCGCCGCCGCGGGCTCGGGCGCCGCGGGTTCGGGCGCCGCCGCCGGCGCGGGCCTGGGCTCGGGCTCGGGCGCCCGCCGAGGAACGGGTTTCTTGTCGACCGCTTTTTGTTCTGTTCCCCGTCGTCCGAACATTACGCTTTAACCTCTTTTATCATTTTTTCTTTTTGCTTTTCTTGAACAAGTTCATAAGGCCTTTTTTTCCTTTCTCTTCCTCTTCCCCTTCCCCTTTCTCGCGGGCGCTGATCAGCTTGGCCAGTTCAATAATCGCCGCCGTCGCCTTGCTCTTGGCGCTGGCTTTCGACATCAACGCGCCAGTGTTCAACGCTTTCCCGAACCCATCGGGATCATAAGGGATCGATAACGCCGGTTCCAGGGCAAGGGCATCCTTGAAATCCTTGCCGGACAAATCGGCTTTTTTCGCCGCTCCCACTTGATTGAAAACCAAGCGGGTGGGAACGTCGGAACCCCGTACCGCCCCCATGAATTCTATCATATTTTTGGCGTTTCTGAGATTGGTAAGATCGGGCCGGGTGACGAGAACCATGTCATCGGCCTCGGTAAGCGCCTCGCGGACCCAGGGTTCCCAGATATGGGGAATGTCGAGGATGATGAATTCCGCCATCACTTTGACGACCTTGATGATCGCGGCGTAGGATTCAGCGGTGAACTGTATGCCGGCGCTCAAGGAAGCCGGCGAGGCCAGAACGGATGTCCGGTCGTCGAATTCCATGAGATACTGATGAAGGAGGCTTTCATCCAGGCGGTTGATGTTGGCGAAAACGTCGGCAATCGTCTGGCGCGGCTGCATATTGAAATTCAAGGCCGCCGTTCCACAGAAAATATCCATGTCGACGACAATCGCGTCCTCTTCGTAAGCCTTGGTTAGTTCGTAGGCCACGTTGTGGGCGATGACGCTGCTTCCGACCCCGCCGGCGACACCGAAAAACGCAATGACCCGTCCGCTCCTTTCCATATCCTCGTCCTTGAATATATTGACAATGGAATTCTTCAGCGCATCCACCGTCACCGGCCCGACGAGGTAGTCGCTGATGCCAAGGCCGATCAGGTTTCGGTAAAGCGCGATATCGTTCTCGGCGCCGATGAGCAGCACGAAGGTATCGGGAGCGCAGACGTCGGCCAGACCGCCAAGCTGATCGAAAAGCGCATCGCCCTGGGCTTTGCTTTCGACGATCAAAAGCGGCGGCGTCTTGTTCTCGGCTAGGTAAGCGAGGGCCCGGTCGATTCCGCCCTCATGGGTCTCAATCCGGCTGCGAAGGAAAACCCGGTCTTCCTTCATCGCTTCAACGGCGGCAACCGATTCCTCGGAGAGAAGGAAGGCTGCAATGGGAATTCTCAGAATCAAGGTGGCGATCCTCCAGGGGATGGTTATTCCGACGGGTGGCCTGCCCCCATTAAGTGGTCCAGCGTCTATGAGAGAGTTCGGCGCGGTTTCATGCCCTGCTGTGCAGGCTGGAGCGTAGCGTAAGCCTGGACAGCAGGGCGGGGCAAGATGGTTTG
>DUZD01000242.1 GCA_013349695.1 Rhodospirillaceae bacterium | reverse complement strand
CAAGGAGAGACGCCCGAAGGGTGGACCAAATCAGGCCTCCGCGGCGTTGCCGCTTCTTGCCGATGCGCCGGCATCGCCGGCGAAGCGGCGCCTTGCGGCCTTCCTGATTTGGTCTCATCACAACCGCCTCCAGTTATTCGGATAGGCTCTTAATGGTTTCCGGAAAGTCAGCGCGTGCCACAGACCGGACTTTCGGCTGAACGGGCATGGCGCCGGGATCATTTGAAGATGGTCCGTTTTTCCGCGACGCCTTCCGGATCCTCATGGACCAGCACCTCGGCTCCGGGAAAGGCGCGCTCGACCGCGAGCATAACGTCCTCGGCGATCTCATGCGCCTCGAAAAGAGTCAAATGCCCGTCCATCTCCAAGTGCAGTTGAATGAACACGCTCTGCCCCGACGAACGGGTGCGCATGTCGTGCAGGCCGCGGACGCCGGGATTGGCCAGCGCGATTTCCTTGATGCGCCGACGGTCTTTGTCGGGCAGTTCGCGGTCCAAGATCAAATGAAAAGCCCCATGCCCGATCCGCCAGGCACCCCAGAGGATGTAGGCGGCAATGCCGGTGGCGAACAAGGGGTCGGCATACCTCCATCCCAGATTGGCGTTCAGAAAAAGGCAAAGAATGACGCTGCCGTTGATCATGATATCGGTCTGGTAGTGCAGGGAATCGGCGCGGATGGCGACCGAGCCCGTCCGCCGCACCACGTATTTCTGGAACAGCACCAGGACCAGGGTGAGGAGGATGGCAAATACCATCACGGCGTAGCCGATGGCGGTATTTTCAATGTCCCTGGGGCGGAAAAGCCATTCCCCCGCCTCGAACAGCAGGAAAGCCGCCGAACCGAAAATGAAGGCGGCCTGCGCCAGCCCCGCCAGGGGCTCGGCCTTGCCGTGGCCGAACCGATGGTACCGGTCGGCCGGTTGCAAGGCACGGCGAATCGCCAGCAGATTGATCAGCGACGCCCCTGCGTCGAGGAAGGAATCGATCAGTGTCGACAGCAAACTGAGGGAATCGGTGGCCAGCCAAGCGCTAAACTTACACACAATGAGAACCAACGCCACCGAAACCGAGGCGAAGGTCGCGTGCGTCATCAACCGTCCGCATGCCTCCGCCGACAGGGAAGGTTCGGTTTCCGCCGGTGCCGTTGCGTCAGACATTAGTGCAAATCCCGAGCCGATGGGCTCATCGGCGACGACGCATTTGCATTTGAAACAAACACATAGAGCATTTCAGGTGAACGCATGTGAACCAGAAATGCTCTAAGGGTACAAACGTTCGATCAGCCAACCGCCTTCATGGCGATGATAAACCATCCGGTCGTGCAAACGAAACGGCCGTTCCCGCCAGAATTCGATCTGCTCGGGCAGCAACCGGAACCCCGACCAGAAGTCAGGACGGGGCACGGAACCGACATGAAACCGGGCGGTAAATTCGGCAACCCGTTTTTCCAACTCGAACCTGCCCGCCAGGGGGCGCGACTGTTGGGACGCCCAAGCCCCGATCCGGCTCATCCTGGGGCGGCTGGCGAAATAGGCGTCGGCTTCCGCTTCATCGACGGGCTTCACCGTCCCTTCAACGAGAACCTGACGATGCAGGGTCTTCCAGTGAAAGCACAACGCCGCCCTTGAATTGGCGTTCAGTTCGGTGGCTTTCCGGCTAGCCAGGTTGGTATAGAAAGCGAAACCGCGCTCGTCCACCTCCTTGAGCAGAACCATGCGCGCCGACGGCACCCCTTCGGGCGTTGCCGTGGCCAGCGTCATGGCGTTGGGATCGTTGGGTTCGGACTTTTCGGCGGCGGTCAGCCAGACTCGAAATAATGCGATCGGATCCTTGCTCATGGTAGCAGTCATGTCGTCTTCGCGGTATAATGGGTTATATAAGTCAACGCACCACCGTGAAATCATCTTGGAGCCACGAACGGACGTTTTCACATCACCGGCGCCACGGGCGGCGGCCGTTTTTGGAAATCCTCGGGTTCAAGGAAGGTTCGTCACTTCCATTTGTCAAGAAACCGCTGACCGGAGGCCGGCAAATCATGAACAGCAAACGTATCACATTGACACTTGCGGCCGTTCTTTTCTTTGCTGCTTGCGCCGACGCGCAAGAAAGACCGAAACAGTCCATTGGTACCCTGCTTGGCGCCGGTGTCGGCGCCCTCGCCGGCTCGCAAATCGGCAAGGGCGATGGAAGGCTTGCGGCGGTGGCTGTCGGCACCCTGGCCGGTGCCTGGGCCGGCGGTGAAATCGGCAAATCCCTGGACAGGGCTGATCGTTTATACGCCCAGCGGACCGCCCAGAACAGTTTGGAACACAATAAGATAGGCCAGACTTCGACATGGCAAAATCCGGACAGTGGCCATTCGGGAACTTACACGCCGACCCGCACTTACGAAACGGTCAATGGACAGAATTGCCGTGAGTACGAGACGACCATTAACGTCGGCGGGCGCATGGAAAAGGCTTTCGGACGCGCTTGCCGGCAGTCCGATGGCACCTGGAAAATCGTCCGCTGACGTCGGCGCCCTCGGGTAGCGACGGGGATGGGGGTTTGGGGATTGAGGCGCGGCCGGCCACGTTACCCTTCAACGCCGGCGCCGGCGTGATCAACAAAGCTTCCCGCAAGGTGAATTCTTCCCCGTAGGCCAGGGCCGTCAGCGAAACGCCACTCGAAAAACCGGCCAACCCGGCGGAAAGCCCTGGTTGAATTATGATGGGCTCTTTCTTTCGCGTTTCCCGCGGGTGATGGGTCCGCCGTCAACACATTTGGCCAATGACGATCGGTGGAATAGAAAATATCGGTTGAAAATATGTTCCTAGGCTTTTGCCATTACGGGTTTTTTGTGTAGGATGCCGCCAACTTATCAATGAACGCTTTGGCTTGGCCCATTGAGTAACAAATCCATGACACCTCCAGGATCGCTGTTGGCCGGCAAAAAGGGATTGATCACGGGCGTCGCCAACGAACGCTCCATTGCTTGGGGAATCGCCAAGGCTGCCTACGCCCAGGGTGCCCAACTGGCCTTTACTCACCAGGGCGGTTCCCTTGAGAAACGTGTCGCCCCGCTGGCCGAACAACTTGGCTCCGACATCGTTCTGCATTGTGACGTCACCGACGCATCAAGCATCGATTCCGTATTCGAAACCATTGCCACAAGCTGGGGCAAGCTGGACTTCCTGGTCCACGCCATCGCTTATTCGGACAAGGAGGAGTTGAAAGGCAAGTACATCAACACCACGTCCGCCAATTTCCTCAAGACCCTGAACATCAGTTGCTATTCTTTCACCGCGCTTTGCCAACGCGCCGCTTCCTTGATGCCGGATGGCGGCAGCCTGATCACACTGACTTACGCCGGCTCGCAGAAGGTGACGCCTCACTACAACGTCATGGGTGTCGCCAAGGCGGCGTTGGAAGCCAGCGTGCGCTACTTGGCCGAGGACCTGGGGGCACGCAATATTCGGGTCAACGCCCTTTCCGCCGGGCCGATGAAGACCCTGGCGTCCTCGGGCATTGGCGATTTCCGTTACATCCTCAAATGGAACGAGCTCAACTCGCCGCTTCGCCGCAATGTTTCCCTGGGCGACATCGGCGGCGCCGGAGTTTATCTATTGAGCGATCTATCGTCCGGGGTCACCGGCGAGACCCACTACGTCGACTGCGGCTATCATGTCGTCGGCATGAAAGCGGTGGACGCGCCCGATATTTCCACGGTCTAAAAGCATGTCCATGTTGAAAAGAGTCGGGAGCGGGCCGGTGCCGACTAAACTTGAAATGCTCTAAGCATATCCGGTTAAAGAAAACCGACGCCCATGTCTGGTAATACCTTCGGAACCCTTTTTCGCGTCACCTCCTTTGGGGAAAGCCACGGCTCCGCCATCGGTTGCGTTGTCGACGGCATACCGCCAAGGATTCCGCTCATCGAGGATGACATTCAGGCCCATTTGGATCGTCGCCGGCCCGGACAGTCACGGCATACCAGTCAGCGGCGCGAACCCGACCGGGTGCAAATCCTGTCCGGCGTTTTCGAAAACAGGACCACCGGCGCACCCGTCGCTCTGTTGATCGCCAACGAGGACGCCCGGCCGAAGGATTACGACGACATCAAGGATTTGTTCCGCCCCGGCCACGCCGATTACACCTATTTCCAGAAGTACGGCATCCGCGACCACCGCGGCGGCGGCCGCGCCAGCGCCCGCGAGACCGCCGTTCGCGTCGCCGCCGGCGCCATCGCCCGCAAGGTCCTAGGCGGCGGGATCAAGATTCGCGGTGCCCTGGTCCAGATGGGACCGCACCGGATCGACCGCCAATGCTGGGACTGGAACGAGATCGGCAACAATCCCTTTTGGTGCCCTGACGCGCAAGCCGCCAAGGACTGGGAAATTTTCCTTGACCGTATTCGCAAGGAAGGTTCCTCGACGGGGGCGGTGATCGAATTGCTGGCCACCGGCGTTCCGGCGGGTTTGGGGGCGCCGGTTTTCGACAGGCTCGACGCCGACATCGCCAAAGCCCTGATGAGCATCCCCGCCGTCAAGGGAGTGGAAATCGGCGCCGGATTCCGGGCGGCGGAATTTTCGGGTCCGGAAAACGCCGACGAAATGCGAATCGACGGGAATGGGTCGGCGGTGTTCCTTTCCAACAACGCCGGTGGCGTGCTCGGCGGTATTTCCAGCGGACAGGAGCTGGTCGTCCGTTTCGCCGTCAAACCGACCAGCTCCGTCGCCCAGCCGCGGATGACCGTCAGTATCCAGGGAGAAGAGGCCGAGATATCCACAAAAGGCCGCCATGATCCTTGTGTCGGCATCCGCGCCGTCCCCATTGGCGAGGCGATGATGGCTTGCACCCTTGCCGACCACATGTTGCGTCACAAAGGCCAGTGCTCCGACTGACCGGCGGTCCGGAAAAACTCGGCGCGCCGTCCGCTTAATGGACTTTCGCCTTGTCCTTTTCCTCTTCCATTTCGTCAATGAGGGAGGGAGCTAATCCATTGGGATCTTTCTCGACCCAATCGGCGACCTGGTCGCATGTCTCGGCGTTGGTTTTCAATTCCGCGCTGATCGACGGATTGGTTTCGCTCATGGAGCGAAAAAAATCAGCGGCGCCGCGAAGCAGCTTGGCGGCCATCCATGCATGGCTCGGCATTCTTGTCCCCTCGTTGTCCAACCGAAACCCAGCATAACAAACAGGTGAAGACTCTGAAAACGGACATTATTAAACATATTTATAGTGTGCAAAATTTTATTTGACATAAAAATTTGTTGGTATAAATTTCAGGCATTCACTCGCACCATTCTCTTGACATGTGCCGGAGTCGGCGCGAGCACTGGGCCGGACGGCAAGAATCAGAGCCATGACCAAATCAGCGGCGAAAGAAGAATAAAGTGAATAAGGACATTATCGAAGCCGACGCCTTGACGGTCAAAAGCTGGCTTGACAAGGGCATGGCGATGCTTGTCGACGTCCGCGAAACCTCCGAATACGAGCAAGAGCATATTCGCGGTTCGATGCTGGTCCCGTTGTCGGTATTCGATCCCGATCTGTTTCCGCGAATCACCGGCAAGAAGCTGATCATCCATTGCGCCGTCGGCAAACGCTCCGCCGCCGCCATCGAGCAGTTGCTGAAGGCCGGATATGAACCGCCGGCGATCAACCTCGAGGGCGGCATAAAGGCATGGAAGGATGCCGGTTTGACGACGGAAATCCAGGATATTCCCTCGCCTCGACCGCATGAACTCCCTTACCTCGCGGATGACATCGCCGTCAACGCCGCCGAAGCGGTGGTCACCGACGTGCCCACCTTCCACCCCGGCCAAGTGCTCAAGGAGGAATACCTCAAGCCCTTGCGTCTCAGCCAAAGCCAGGTCGCCGGTGACATCGGCGTGCCGCCCCGCCGCTTCGGCGAGATCGTCCGCGGCGCCCGCTCCGTTGATGCCGAAAGCGCTTTCCGCCTGGCCCGCTATTTCAGCACCAGCGAGGAATTCTGGCTGCGCCTGCAAATGGCTTACGATTTGGCGAAGGCGCGACGGGAATTGGGTCAACGCATCCAGCGCGAAGTCATGCCGCGGAAGACAACGGCGTAACTTCCTAGGGGCGTAACTTCCCAGTGGCCTGCTTCAATGCGGCTCGTATCGGGCCGCGATCAGGAATTCCCTGTTTCCCTTAGGCCCTTTTATGGGACTTTCGGTCACCCCCAAAACCGACCACCCCGGCTTGCCCCCGAGCCAAGCCCGGATGCGTTCGGTCACCTGCCGGTGGAGGTCCGGATCGCGGACCACGCCGCCTTTTCCGACCTTTCCCTTGCCGGCCTCGAACTGAGGCTTGATGAGAGCGATCAGCCGGGCTCCCGGGCAGGCGAGCGCCAACGGCGCCGGCAGCACCGTCTCAAGACCGATGAAGCTGGCGTCGCAGACAAGCAGGTCGACGGGCTCCGGCACCTGCTCGCGGGTGAGGTTGCGGGCGTTGGTTTTTTCGAGAAGGACGACGCGGCTGTCTTGCCGCAATTTCCAGGCCAGCTGCCCGCGGCCGACATCGACGGCATAGACCCTGGCCGCCCCTTGGCACAGCAAAACATCGGTGAAGCCGCCGGTGGAAGCCCCCACATCCAGGCAGACCAAACCTTTGGGGAGGATGGAAAAATGTTCGAGTCCATGCGCCAGCTTGACGCCGCCGCGCGACACCCAGGGATGGTCTCGGCCCTTGAGCTGGAGCGGGATATCGCCGGCGATACTTAGTCCCGGCTTGTCGAGCCGTTTGCCGCCGCTGAAGACCAGCCCGGCCATGATCAGCGCCCGCGCCCTGGTCCTGTTTTCGGCCAGGCCGCGCTCGACGAGGAGTTGGTCGAGGCGAATTATTTTCGGTTGTGTCGTTCGTATCATGGACTTGACTATGTTATATTATTTCAATGAAAGCATCGCCAAACACCGTACTTTCAGAATATCGCGCACGTCTCGAAGAGATTTACGGGGAGCGTCTGGTGCGTCTCGTACTCTTTGGCTCCCAGGCCCGTGGCGACGCCAACCCCGATTCAGACATTGATGTGATGATCGTGTTGTCCGGGCCTCTAGACGATTGGAAAGAGGTCCAGCGTACCAGCATGGCAACCAGCGAAGTGTCGCTGAAATACGATACGGTCATCTCAAGGACATTCGCGACGCCCGATCAGGCTGATAAGGATTCCGGACCTTTCTACGAGCAAGTGCGTCACGAGGGCGTGCTCGTATGAACAAAGAGCAAAACCAATTACTGTCCAAGGCGGAAGAAAATATTGAAGTCGCGAATCTATTGTTTGATAAAAAATTCCCGGAAATCAGCGTCTCGCGCGCCTACTATGCCATGTTCTATCTGGCCACCGCGATGCTGATCGAGAAAGGCTTGCGTTTCAGCAGGCACAGCGCAATCGCCGCCGCATTCGGCCGGGAGATCACCAAACAGGGTCTGTTGCCTGTGGATCTGCACGGCTGGCTGCTCGATGCCGCCAACGCTCGAAACGCAAGTGATTACCGGATTGACCGGGCGGTATCCCTAAAAGAGGCCGCCGAGCACATCGAGCGCGCCGAACGATTTCTGGAGGAAGTCAGGAGGGTTCTCGAAAAAGAGCCGGAGAACAACAAATGAAGGAAGCCATCAATGAGCATGTGTGGGGTATGGCGAGGGGAGCAAAAGCAGTGGCCATGCGCAAACGGAAAATAATCCGCGAGGATTCAACCGACATTTCCCAGATGACATCCAACTTCGTGGAAATCGTACCACGGCCCCATCTCCAAGGGAACTGTATCCCCTTTGCAGCCATCCGATGACATGATTTTGGT
>DUZD01000225.1 GCA_013349695.1 Rhodospirillaceae bacterium | reverse complement strand
TGGCAAACGCTGGACCAAGCCCCTGTCGAGCAGCCGCTTGACCTCGCCGCATGATTGAGTGACTATCGGGATCGGGAGCTACGCCGAAAACAAATTTCCACCAACTATCGGACACGACCTATTCCCTATTATGGAGACAATAAGTTTTATAATTGAGAGATGTTTCATGTTCTGCTGTCAGTTTTACTTTATAATAATTGCTGGAAATATTAGAGAAAAGGGTACCGCCAAATTATGACCAGCACGAGGATTACGCTGATATAGGCTGGCCAAACAGACCAGCTTTGTAGCCCATACCAGAACCAAGTATGGGTCTTCGGGGGGGTCATGTTGAAGTCGGGTGGTGTTTCTATTTCCCCTTTTCGTACCTCATTAAACAAATCCCGGTATCTTTTTTCAAGGGTTAGATATGTGGCGTCGAGCAGCATAAAAAGGACGGCAACCGCCATCGCAAGAAGATAAAGATTCGGCGCTTTTGCCTGGGAAGCGATTGCCGTGATCAAGCCGACCGCAGTGAAAGCAAAACCCTTCATGGACGACGCCTGACTGGCCAATCGATTGATTGTCCCTTGAATCATGTTTAGATGGTTAACACGCGTTTCGTGCATCCGGCCTCTCCGATTTAGACGAGAACCATTTATTACATTTATGGTTCCTCGACGTTTCGAGTGGAATCGTAGAGGAATTAAGGGGGGATTTGAAGAAGCAAAATCCGTATCCTCCAGCTTTCGGCTTGAAGGTAGGAGGACGGCACGATGCACGAACACGACATCCTTGCTCTGGGACTTCACAGTCGGGCGACACCATACGCATTTAAATTCCCATATCGAGAAATGGGGCCAGAGCCAATTTAACGTTTCTCTGTGATCTCTGTGCCTTATCTGCTTCCTCTGTGTTCTCTGTGTTAAAATCAACCTCTCGCTTCCAGCCTGCCTTCGCCGGAGCGAAGCCCCGGCTTCGCGCAGGCAGGCGCGGCAGGTCGGGCTCAACACAGCCTTCCGGGATACCATCGAACGCCGCCGGCTTGGCGCCGCCATAGTGCCGTGAAATCCCTCTCGACTTAAATAAAATTTAAATATATAAACATATCTACATATCCATATTGGATTTAACAGGAAGGCCAATTCGATGAACGCTTTGCTGGCGGCCTTGCGGGCGGTGGCGGAACCGACGCGGTTGCGTCTCTTCGCCCTTTGCGCCGGCGGTGAATGGACGGTCAGCGAGCTGGTCGGCATTTTGCGGCAAAGCCAGCCCAGGGTGTCGCGCCACCTCAAGCTGCTCACCGATGCCGGCCTGTTGGAGCGGTTCGGAGAGGGCAGTTGGGTATTCCACCGCCTGATCCAGGAAGGCGCCGCCGCCGGCATCGCCCGGCGGCTGTTAACCCTCTTGCCCGAAGACGACCGGGCGCTGGCCCTTGACCGGGAACGCCTGGCCGAGGTCAAGTGGCAACGCAGCCAAGCGGCGGCCACCTATTTCGCCCGCAACGCCGAGAGCTGGGACAGGCTGCGCTCCCTCCACGCCGACGACGCCAAGGTGGAACGGACGATCAAGAAGCTCCTTCCCCTTCGCCAAACCGACGAGCTTCTGGACCTGGGAACGGGGACCGGCCGGATGTTGGAAATTTTCGCCCCCGACATCCATCGCGGCCGCGGCGTCGACCTCTCTTGCGAGATGCTGGCGGTGGCGCGCGCCAACCTGGAACGGACGGGGGCGGCCAATTGCACGGTCCGCCAGGCCGATATTTATCAGCCGCCGTTTCGGGAGAATTGCTTCGACGCCGTGACCATTCATCAGGTCCTGCATTTCCTCGACGATCCGGGCCGCGCCATCGCCTTGGCGGCGAGGATGCTCAGGCCCGGCGGGCGCATGCTGATCGTCGATTTCGCCCCTCACGATATCGAGGAACTGCGCCTCGAACACGAACACCGGCGCCTCGGTTTCGGCGACAAGGAAGTCGCCGCCTGGTTCGCCGCCGCCCATCTTAAACATCAACGAACCGTCCATTTGCCGGGCGATCCCTTGACCGTCAGCCTGTGGCTGGCTTCGGCCAAGGCCGCCGGCAAAGCCCCGAAGGGATGATAAATTGAGCAACGTGATCAGTGGCCGGCTGGAGCATCCGAAGTTGGCCGTCGCCTTGCCCCTGCCCAGCGGCGTCAAGGTGTCGTTCGAATTCTTTCCGCCCAAGAACGAGAAAATGGAAAGAAATCTTTGGGCCTCCATGGAACGTCTCGGGACGCTCGATCCAACTTTCGTTTCGGTCACTTACGGGGCCGGCGGCTCGACCCGCCAGCGCACCCATCACACCGTCGTTCGCATCCTCAAGGAAACCGGCCTCAAGCCGGCGGCGCACCTGACCTGCGTCGGCGCCACCAGGGAAGACGTGGACGACATCGCCGGCCGCTATTGGGACGAGGGCATCCGTCATATCGTCGCCTTGCGCGGCGACCCGCCCGATGGCGGCGGCGCCTACCGTCCCCATCCCGGCGGCTACGCTTATGCCAGCGACCTGGTGGCGGGCCTGAAAAGGATCGCCGACTTCGAAATCAGCGTCGCCGCCTTTCCGGAAACCCACCCGGAAGCGAAAAGCCCGGAAGCCGATCTCGACAACCTGAAGCGCAAGATCGACGCCGGCGCCAGCCGCGCCATCAGCCAGTATTTCTTCGACCCGGAGGTTTTTTTCCGCTTCCTCGACAAGGTCCGCGCCGCCGGCATCGACGTTCCCATCGTCCCGGGCATCCTGCCGGTGAGCAATTTCCGGCAAGTGAAGAAGTTTTCCGAGGCCTGCGGAACCAATGTTCCCGATTGGCTGGGCGATCTTTTCGCCGGCCTCGACGACGACGCCGAAACCCGCCGGCTCGTCGCCGCCAGCATCGCCGCCGAGCAATGCCGGGTCCTTCACGCTGGCGGCGTCGGGGATTTTCACTTCTACACCCTCAACCGCGCCGATCTGACCTTCGCCATCTGTCACATCCTGGGCGTCCGCCCGGCGGCGGCCGGCAAGGAAGCCCGGTGATGGCGCATTTGCTCGACGTCCTGGCGAACAGGGTGTTGCTCTGCGACGGGGCCATGGGTTCGCGGGTGCAAGCCGAGGATCTGGATATCGAAAAGGATTACTGGGGGCAAGAGAACTGCACCGACATCCTGACTCGCTCGCGTCCCGACCTGGTGTTGGCCATCCACCGCGACTATTTAACGGCCGGCGCCGACATGGTGATCACCAACACCTTCGGCGCCTCGCCGGTGACTTTGGGCGAGTTCGGCCTGGCCGACGAGGCCTTCTCGCTCAACCGCCAGGCCGCCGAGCTGGCCCGCGAGGCGGTGGAGAGTTTCAAAAGCGACGGCGCCGAGCGTTTCGTTCTCGGCGACGTTGGCCCGGGAACCAAGCTGCCGAGCTTGGGCCATATCGACTACGACAGCCTGGAGAAAGCCTTGAGCGTCCAATGCGCCGGCCTTCTCGCCGGCGGGGTCGACGCCATCCTCATCGAGACCTGCCAGGATCCCCTGCAGATCAAGGCCGCCGTCAACGGCGCCAAGCTGGCCCGCCAAAAGGCCGGCGCGGAGACGCCGATTTTCGTGCAGGTGACGGTGGAAGCCACCGGCACCTTGCTGCTCGGCGCCGACATCGCCGCCGCGGCGACGGTGGTCGAAGCCCTGGACGTGCCGCTGATGGGGATAAACTGCGCCACCGGTCCGCAAGAGATGGCGGAACACGTCAGATGGCTGGCCGAAAACTGGCCCGGCCCGATCTCGGTGCAGCCCAACGCCGGTCTGCCCGAACTGATCGATGGCCAGACCCGTTATCCCCTGCGGCCCGCCGAACTGGCCAAATGGCAGGAGCGTTTCATCATTGAGGACGGGGTCAACATGATCGGCGGTTGCTGCGGCACCGGCACCTCCCACATCGAGGCCCTCGACGCCATGCTGCGCCGCCGCGCCGACAAGGGCCAGCGCCGCCCGCCGCCCGGCCGAAGAGAGATCCGCCGGCTGCCCGCCGCCGCCTCGCTTTATTCGCGGGTGCCGTTCAGGCAGGAACAGGCCATCTTTTCCATCGGCGAGCGTTGCAACGCCAACGGCTCGAAAAAGTTCCGCCGGCTTCAGGAAGCCGGCGACTGGGACGGCTGCGTCGCCATGGGCCGCGAGCAGACGGGCGAGGGCTCGCACGCCCTTGACCTCTGCACCGCCTTCGTCGGCCGCGACGAGGCCGCCGACATGAGCGAGCTGACGAGCCGCATGCGCGGCGCCGTTACCGCGCCATTGGTGATCGATTCCACCGAACTGGCGGTTCTTGAGGCCGCCCTCAAACTTTACGGCGGCAAGGCCATCATCAACTCCATCAACTTCGAGGACGGCGAGCAACCGGCGCGGCAACGCCTGCGGCTGGCCCGCAAGTTCGGCGCCGCCGTCATCGCCCTGACCATCGACGAGGACGGCATGGCCAAGACCGTCGGGGAGAAGGTTCGCATCGCCAAGCGTCTACATGAATTCGCTTGCCATCGCCATGGCCTGCCGCCTTCGGACCTGCTTATCGACCCCTTGACCTTCACCATTTGCACCGGCAACGAGGACGACCGCGGGCTCGCCTTGGCGACCCTTGACGCGATCGCCGAAATCGCCGGGGAACTGCCCGAATGTCAGATCATTCTGGGCGTTTCCAACGTCTCCTTCGGCCTCAAGCCGGCGGCTCGCCATGTCCTCAATTCCGTCTTTCTCGACCAGGCGGTGAAACGCGGCCTGACGGGAGCCATCCTCCATGTCTCCAAGATCATCCCCTTGCACAAGATTTCAGAGGCCGAAAAAAAGGTCGTCGAAGACCTGATCCTCGACAGGCGGGAAACGAATTACCACCCCTTGCACGCTTTTATCGGCCTCTTCGCCGACCGCCAGGAGGAGGCCGCCAAGAAAACCGAACGCCCGGCGGCCATCGACGAGCGCCTGAAACAGCGCATCGTCGACGGCGACCGGCTGGGTCTCGACGACGACCTGGCCCTGGCCTTGAAGGACCACGACCCGCTGACCATCATCAATACCTTTTTGCTTGACGGCATGAAGGTGGTGGGCGAGCTCTTCGGCGCCGGGCGGATGCAGCTACCCTTTGTCCTGCAATCGGCGGAAACCATGAAGGCGGCGGTGTCTTACCTGGAGCCCTACATGGAGCGGACCGACGGCCGTGAAAAAGGCACCATCGTTCTGGCCACGGTCAAGGGCGACGTCCATGACATCGGCAAGAATCTGGTCGATATCATCCTCGCCAATAACGGCTACAAGGTAATCAACCTCGGCATCAAGCAGCCGCTGGGGAACATCGTCGAGGCCGCCGCCAAGCACCGAGCCGACGCCATTGGCATGTCCGGTCTTTTGGTCAAATCCACCGTCGTCATGCGCGAAAACCTGCGGGAAATGACTCGCCAGAACATTTCCATCCCGGTCTTTTTGGGCGGCGCCGCGTTGACCCGGCGTTATGTCGAGGAAGACTGTGTCGCGGCCTACGGTTCGGGCCGGGCGGCTTACGCCAAGGACGCCTTCGACGGCCTCGTCCTGATCGAAAAAGTCATCGGCGGCTGTTTCGACGATCACCTCGAAAAACAGGCGGCGAAACGCAAGAAGCGCCCGGCGGGTAAAAAACGCCGCCCCGACAAGGAACCGCCGCCGCCGCCGCTCCGTCCCGTCGATTGGGCGGAAACCGGCACCTTGAAGACGCGGTTGCCGGCCCAGGAGGAAGTGCCGGAGCCGCCCTTCCTCGGCCCCAGACTGGTCGAGAACGTGGACCTGAAAGCGTTGCTGCCGTTCTTGAACGAGACCATGCTTTTCCAGTTCCACTGGGGGTTCAAGAAAGCCGGGCGCGACCGGGCGGAATGGAAGAAATGGGCGGCCAGGGAGGTGCGCCCCATCCTGAGCGGGCTGATACAACGATGCCGGGACGAGGAAATCCTCCGTCCCGCCGCCGCTTACGGCTACTGGAAATGCGCATCGGAAGGGAATTCGGTGATCCTCTTCGAGGAAGACGGCGAAAGCGAAGCCGCCCGCTTCGCCTTTCCCCGCCAGAACAAAAAGCACGGCCTTTGCATCGCCGACTTCTTCCGCGACGCAGATCAGCCGAGCCGTGACGTCATCGGCCTGCAGGTGGTGACGGTGGGGCAGCGGGCCTCGGATGTGGCGCGCCAGTGGTTTCACGCCGACCGTTACCGGGATTATCTTTATCTGCACGGGCTTTCCGTCGAGATCGCCGAGGCCATGGCCGAATACCTGCACAAGCGCATCCGCGGCGAACTGGGCTTCGGCCACGAGGACGCCCGGCGGATGGACAAGCTCTTGAAACAGGGCTACCGGGGGTCGCGCTATTCGTTCGGCTATCCGGCCTGCCCCGACCTGTCCATGCAGAGAAAAATTCTCGATTTGCTGGGCGCCGGGAAACTCGGCATCGTCATCACGGAGAGCGACGAGCTGGTTCCCGAGCAGTCGACCTCGGCCTTCGTCGTCCATCACCCGCGGGCGAAATATTTCACGCTGTGAAACCTCGTGAGTTGACGCCCGCGATGCCGATGCGTTCGTCGACGCCGGTCAGTGACCGCGGGCGTAGTCGCGCAACACGTCGACCTCGAGCTGGGTCTCGTCGAGCTGGCTTCCGATGATATCGCCGATGCTGATCATCCCTTTCAGTTCGCCGCCGACAACCACCGGCACATGGCGGACATGCTTGAAGGCCATCAGGCGCATGACGCTCTTGTGATCGTCGTCCGGTTGGTTTGCAGGTATAGACATGGGACATGACTTCCTCGACCTTCAGTTCCATGGCCGCCGCGCCGATTTCCGCCTCACGATGGAGAACGTCCCGCTCGGTTACGATGCCGACGATTTTTCCATCCGGCACGCAGATCATGATCGCCCCGATCTTCTTTTCCTTGAACATGACGACCGCATGTCCGACGATGGTGCTCGGATAGGCGGTAACCACCGGGCGATGTTTCTTTTTCAACAATTCGGATACAAGCATCGCTCCTCTCCTTGTCGTTCGACCGAAGAACCAAGGGTCCAATGGTACCACATTTTCCGGCGCCTTGCGGCCTTCCTGATTTGGTCCCGTCGCAACCGCCTCCAGTTATTCGGATAGGCTCTAAAATTTTTTTCGGTTTAGATTTCGTAGCCGACATTGTAGAGGTTGGCCACGCAAGGTTTACCGTCAGTCCATTAAGGAATCAGCCCATGAAACATATGTTCGCCGCGCTTGTCGCTTTCCTCTTCGCTGGCACCGCCCAGGCCGCCGGCCTCAAGGTCGAGGACATCAAGATTGGAACCGGCCAAGAGGCGGCCACGGGGATGACCGTCGAGGTCCATTATACCGGCTGGCTGACCAACGGCGACAAGTTCGACAGCTCCTTGGACCGCGGCAGACCCTTCAGCTTCGGCCTCGGCCTCCGTCAGGTGATCAAGGGATGGGACCAGGGCGTCGTCGGCATGAAGGAAGGCGGCAAGCGCCGCCTGACCATCCCCCCCGAACTCGGCTACGGCAGCCGCGAGATGGGGCCAATCCCGGCCAATTCGACGCTGATCTTCGAGGTCGAGCTGCTGAAAGTCGGCGACTAGGGCGTGTACTCAAAAATGACGCCGTAATTAGACGATAGCTTGCCGCGCCGATGTCCGCTAAATGTTCGAAAGCAGACCTCAAGCGGGGTTTCCGTCACTTCCGGGTATAGCCGAGGCTGTTGAAAAACTATTTTGGGGCCTGAAATTTCGGCATTTCAGAGAATATGCAAAAATAAAATCAAACAAAATCAAAGGCGTAATAATTCGCCTTTCGGCAATTTTAGCTA
>DUZD01000180.1 GCA_013349695.1 Rhodospirillaceae bacterium | reverse complement strand
TTACGATGGTCTCGCCTCCAGCCGTGCGCGTCGGCTACACTGAAACATCGACACCGGCCAAGCCGGTGGACGGAAAACTCTGTCCGGTACCTTGAAATCGGACATGAGAGAGCAAATCCAAACGATATTTGGCGGCCAAAACACGATTTCATCCTCGCCACCCCTTGTTCCAACGCTCCCCGCAATCGTTGATTGGCGTATTATTCCTTCAGGTCTTCCCAGATCTCCTTGACCTTGGAGAAAAAGCCGTGTGATTCCGGGCTTTGCCGTTCCTGGCTGATTTCGTTCTCGAACTGGCGCAGCAGTTCCGCTTGTTTTTTGCTGAGATTGACCGGCGTTTCCACCGTCACCTGCACGAACATATCGCCTCGGGCTTGGGAGCGCAGCACCGTCATGGCTCTTCCCTTGAGACGGAACTGCTGACCCGTCTGGGTTCCCGCCGGGATGGTGATCCGCGCCCGGCTGTCATCGATGGTGGGAATCTCGATGGTGCCGCCCAGCGTCGCCACGGTCATCGGAATCGGCACCCGGCAGTGGATGTCGGCTCCATCCCGCCTGAACAATCTGTGCGGCAAGACGGAAAGGAAAATATAGAGATCGCCCGCCGGCGCCCCGCGCAATCCCGCCTCGCCCTCGCCGCCGAGACGGATGCGGGTGCCGTCCTCGACACCGGCGGGGATGTTGACCGAGAGCGTTTTTTCCTTGCGCATGCGTCCCGACCCGCCGCAGGTCTTGCAAGGCGCCTTGATGACCTGCCCCTGGCCCTGACAAGTGATACAGACCCGCTCGACAGTGAAAAAACCCGATTGCGTTCGGACCCTGCCGTGGCCGCGGCAGGTTGGACAGGTCGACGGGGCGGCGCCACCGGCCGAGCCGGTCCCTTGGCAGGCACCGCAAGGAACCGAGGCGGGAATGCGGATTTCCACCGTTTTGCCGTGAAACGCGTCATCGAGGGTAGTCTTGAGGTTATAGCGAAGATCGCCGCCCCGGCCGGCGCCGCCGGCGCGGCCGCGCTCGCCGCCATGGACGAAGTCGCCAAACATTTCGTCGAAGATGTCGGCGAAACCCGAGGCGAAGCCGGCGCCGCCAAAACCGCCGGCGCCGGCGCCGTCGCCGAATCCACCCTGCTCGAAGGCAGCATGGCCGAAGCGATCGAAAGCGGCGCGTTTCTGGTCGTCTTTCAGGACCTCGTACGCCCCGACGATTTCCTTGAACCTCTTTTCCGCATCCTTGTTGCCGGGATTGCGGTCCGGATGATACTTCATGGCCAGTTTGCGGTAAGCCTTCTTGATTTGGTCCGTGCTGGCATCACGATCAACGCCCAGAACCGTGTATAAGTCTTCTTTGACCATCAATTGCCGCCCTTCAAAGCAAACCCCGCCAGTCCGTCGTCATTGCACCTCCGTTACGCTGGCGACGGACGATCAATCGTCTTTTTTATCCTTTTTATCCTTTTTATCCTTTTTATCCTTTTTATCCTTGTCGGGATCCACTTCCTCGAAATCGGCGTCGACAACATTGGGATTGGCGGAAGCGGCGCCATCGCTTTCGTTCGCCGCCGGTTCCTGGGAAGAAGCTTCGGCGCCTTCCTCTTGGCTGGCCTTGTACATGGCCTCGCCCAATTTCATCGCCGCCTGGCTGAGGGTCTCGATTTTGCCCTTGATGGCGTTGATATCGTCGCTTTCCAAGGCTTCGCGCAAATCATTGAGGGCGTTTTCAATGGTCTTTTTATCTTCCTCGGCAATCTTGTCGCCGAATTCCCGCAAGTTTTTCTCGCTCGCGTGGATCAGGGTATCCGCCTGGTTGCGGGCATCGACCAACTCCCGGCGATTTTTGTCTTCCTCGGAATGTTGCTCGGCTTCCTTGATCATGCGCTCGATATCTCCATCGGCCAGCCCCCCCGAAGCCTGGATACGGATCTGCTGTTCCTTGCCGGTGGCCTTGTCCTTGGCCGAAACGTTGACAATGCCATTGGCATCGATGTCGAAGGTGACTTCGATCTGCGGCACGCCGCGCATCGACGGCGGGATGCCGATCAGATCGAACTGCCCCAAAAGCTTGTTGTCGGAGGCCATTTCCCGCTCGCCCTGGAAAACGCGGATGGTGACCGCCGTCTGGCTGTCCTCGGCAGTGGAGAACACCTGGCTTTTGCGCGTCGGAATGGTGGTGTTTCGGTCGATCAGGCGGGTGAAGACGCCGCCCAGGGTCTCGATGCCCAAACTGAGCGGGGTGACGTCGAGAAGCAAGACGTCCTTGACGTCGCCGGTGAGGACACCGCCCTGAATAGCGGCGCCGACAGCCACCACTTCGTCGGGGTTGACGCCTTTGTGGGGCTTGCGGCCGAAAAATTCCTTGACCGTTTCGTGGACCTTGGGCATGCGGGTCATGCCGCCGACAAGGATGATTTCGCCGATCTCGCCGGCCGAAAGCCCCGCATCCTTGAGTGCCTGTTTGCAGGGTTCGATGGTTTTATGGACCAGATCCTCGACCAAGGCTTCCAGTTTGGCGCGGGTCAGCTTGATGTTGAGGTGTTTGGGGCCGCTTTGATCGGCGGTGATGAACGGCAGGTTGATTTCCGTCTGGGTGGTGCTGGAAAGTTCGATCTTGGCCTTTTCCGCTTCTTCCCTCAGGCGCTGCAAGGCCAGCTTGTCTTCGCGCAGGTCGATGCGGTTATCTTTTTTGAACTCGTCGGCGAGATAATCGACGATGCGTTTGTCGAAGTCCTCTCCGCCCAGGAAGGTGTCGCCGTTGGTCGACTTGACCTCGAAGACGCCGTCGCCGATCTCGAGGACGGAAACGTCGAACGTTCCGCCACCCAGGTCGTAGACGGCGATGGTGCCGGTCTCCTTTTTCTCGAGGCCATAAGCCAGCGCCGCCGCCGTCGGCTCGTTGATGATGCGTAAAACCTCGAGCCCGGCGATCTTGCCGGCGTCCTTGGTCGCCTGGCGCTGGGAATCGTTGAAGTAAGCGGGCACCGTGATCACCGCCTTGGCAACCTCTTCGCCGAGATAGCTTTCGGCGGTTTCCTTCATTTTCTGCAAGATGAAGGCGCTGATCTGGCTGGGGCTGTGTTTCTTGCCGTCGACCTCGACCCAGGCGTCGCCGTTGTCGCCCTCGATGATCTTGTAGGGAACCAGATCCTTGTCCTTTTCGGCCAGGGGATCGTCGTGGCGGCGCCCGATCAGACGCTTGATGGCGTACAAAGTGTTTTCTGGATTGGTGACGGCCTGACGCTTGGCCGGCTGGCCGACGAGGCGCTCGCCGGAATCGGTTATCGCCACCATGGAAGGCGTGGTGCGCGAACCCTCGGCGTTTTCGATGACCTTGGCGTCCTTGCCCTCCATCAGGGCGATGCAGGAGTTGGTGGTCCCTAGGTCGATCCCGATTACCTTACTCATGTTTCTTCCTTCCCCTTGCGGCGAAACCCGGCGGTCCGGAAAGGCGCCGCTATCGGCTTCCTCGGCTCAATCCAGCTAAACCGCTTGCGAACATTTATTTTGCTTTATTCCGGCGTTATATATGCCGCTCCGCCGAGGCGCGCAACCGTCGCCGGGGCGTTTCCCGGCGATCCGTGGGCGCTTGGAGCATTTTAAGATTGGCCGGCGCCGGCCCGCTTCCCCGTCAAAGCTCCTCGTCGATCTCGGAACCGGTGGCGGCGCTTTGTTTTTCGTAGGCGACGGCGGATTCCTTGACCGCCGCCTCGGCCGGGGATTCGGGCGCCGTTTCCGCCTCTTCGGCCGGCGTTTCCTTGGGCCCCCCTTTCGACAACCCCACCTTGGCCGGACGCAAAAGCCGGTCATGGAGAGTGTAGCCCTTCTGCACAACCTGGATCACGGTGCCGGAGGGCCGGTCCTTGTCCTCCAATTCGAACAAGGCTTCGTGGAGGTTGTGATCGAACTTTTTGCCCAAGGCCTCGATCGCTTTGATACTGAACCGTTCGAGGGTGTTGAGCAGTTCGCGCTCGGTCATCTCGACGCCGACCCGCAGGGTTTCGAGATTGTCCATCCCCGCCGCGCCATTGGCGGCTTCGGCCTGTTTGCCGTCTTCGGTCTCTTCGCCGCCGCCGTCGTTGCCGGTAGCGCCTGGGAGGCCGTCCGTTTCCGGCGCCTCGCCGTTGCCGCCGGCTGCGGCGTCGATGCTGTCCAAGGCGCGGCGCAGGTTATCGGCCACGGACAGCATGCCGCGGGCAAAATTGGCGATGGCATACCTGGTGGCGTCGGCCACGTCGCGGCCGGCGCGGCGGCGAACGTTTTCACTTTCCGCCAAGGCGCGCAACAGCTTGTCTTTGAGATCGGCCACTTCCGCCCCCAGCTTTTCGGCCTCGGCGGCTTGATCGGTTTCTTCGGCTTGGCTTTCCGCCGCCGCCGTTTCGGCCGCCTCGGTCTCCTTTTCGCCCGGCGTTGGCGGCGTTTCGTCGGCGGCTTTGGGGGACATCTCTTGGGGAGTTGGTTGTTTTTCTGTCTTTTCGGCCATTTCGGTGTTGCCTTCCGTTATCCAATCAGGCGGCTGATCAGTTTGGATGTGTAATCGACCATGGGAATAATACGGGCGTAGTTCATGCGGGTCGGGCCGATCACCCCAATGGCGCCGACGATCTTTTGGCTGCCGTCCCGATAGGAGCCGACGATCATGGAGCAACCGGCCAGACCAAACAACTGATTGTCGGCGCCAATAAAGATTTGAACCGATTCCGCCGTATCGGCAAGCGATAACAGCTTGAGCATCGTCTCCTTGGTTTCCAAGGCCTCGAAAAGCGAGCGGATTTGCTCGAGATCGGCGGCGGCGGTAACGTCATCCAACAGGTTGGCCTGCCCACGGATGATCAAGATGCCGTCGTTTTCGCCGGCGGCCCATGTGGCCAGCCCCGTTTCCACCACTCGGCTTGTCAATTCGTCGAGCTGGGCGCGATGCCCTTCCAACTCCGCCATGATTTGATCGTAGACCTCGCTCAAGGTGTGCCCGACCATTCGGGCGCTGAGATAATTGGTCGCCTCGACCAGAGCCGAAGGAGGGAGATGGTTCGGCGTCTCGATGATGCGGTTCTCCAAGACGCCGTTTTCGGTGACCATGATGACCATGGCTCGGCCGGGGCTCAGACTGACCAGTTCGATATGGCGAAGCGGGCTTTCCGCCTTCGGCGCCATCACCAGACCGGCGCATTTGGAAAGCCCGGACAGAACCGACGTGGCCTCTTCCAGAAGCCCCTCGACACTGGTGCCGGACGCCGAGCATTGGCCGTCGATGCTCTGACGTTCGGCTTCGGTCAGATTGCCGACCTCCAAAATGCCGTCGACGAACAGCCGCAATCCCGCTTCCGTCGGCAGTCGCCCGGCGGAGATATGGGGGGCGCACAACAACCCGGCATCTTCCAGGTCGGCCATGACGTTGCGGATGGTCGCCGGCGACAGTGAACGGCTCATCCGCCGGGCCAACGTGCGCGAACCGATGGGCTCCCCCGTTTCGATATAAGAATCGACAATGTGGCGGAAGATTTCCCGCGAACGTTCGTTTAACTTGGAAATCATGGTCCCTGTCTTCGCGTCCCGGCGGCGATTCGCCGTTTCCGGTTTTATCGGCCCAAGTGCTCACCGCCTAGAGAATTTAGTAACCTCGACTTACAGCGTCAACGCAACCGCGCGCCGCCGGGGCTTTACGCCCTGGGGCTGCCGCGTTAGAAAACCGCATGAATTCATCGAGCCACGGGAAAAACAAATTGGCATGCCCCATGAGACCTTCCGGCCGCGCCCCGGATCAGCTTCGCGATGTCGGCCTGGAAGCGGATATCAGCAAGTACGCCGAAGGCTCCTGCATGGCCCGCTTCGGCGACACGCGGGTGTTGTGCACCGCCAGCGTCGAGCAAAAGGTTCCGCATTGGATGCGCAATACCGACCGCGGCTGGGTGACCGCCGAATACGGCATGTTGCCCCGTTCCACCTCCTCGCGCACCAACCGGGAAGCGGCGCAAGGCAAACAGTCGGGACGAACCCAGGAAATCCAGCGCCTGATCGGCCGCAGCCTGCGCGCCGTCACCGACCTGGCGGCGATTAACGGAATGCAGATCAAAGTCGATTGCGACGTCATCCAAGCCGACGGCGGCACCCGCACGGCCGCCGTGACCGGAGCGTATGTGGCCCTGTACCGGGCCTTTCAAAAGCTGGTCGACATCGGCGTTTTGCAAACCCTGCCTCTCATCGATCAGGTGGCGGCGGTTTCCTGCGGCCTTTACAAGGGCGCGGCGGTCCTGGACCTGGACTATGACGAGGACAGCGCGGCCGACGCCGACGCCAACTTCGTGTTGACGGCGAAGGGCGGCATCGTCGAAATCCAGAGCACCGCCGAGAGCGAGCCATTTCAGGAAAGCCAGTTCCTCGAACTGCTGAAACTGGCGCACAAGGGGATCGGCGAACTGACGGCATTGCAGCGCCAAGCCCTGGGACTGAATGACTGACAGGTTGGCCCGGCGGTTCGAGGCCGGCAAGCTGGTGATCGCCAGCCATAACCAGGGGAAAGTCCGCGAAATCGCCGAGCTGCTGGCGCCCTTCCGAGCCGAAGCGTTATCGGCGGCGGAATTGGCCCTGCCGGCGCCCGCCGAGAATGGCAAGACCTTCCTCGCCAACGCCGAAATCAAGGCCAAGGCGGCGGCGGAGGCCTCGGGCCTGCCGGCGCTGGCCGACGATTCCGGGCTGATGGTGGCGGCGCTCGGCGGCGCGCCCGGCGTTCATTCATCGCGGTGGGCCGGCCCCGGCGGCGATTTCGCCGCCGCCATGAAAAAGCTGGAAGAGGCGATGGCGGGCAAGGAAGACCGCCGCGCCCGCTTCGCTTGCGTGCTCGCCCTTTGCTGGCCCGACGGCCATTGCCGGACTTTCGAGGGCTTCGTCCACGGCCGCCTGGTCTGGCCGCCGCGCGGAACGAACGGTTTCGGCTACGATCCGGTTTTCGTCGCCGACGGCCACGGCGTCACCTTCGGCGAGATGGACGCCGCCGACAAACAGGCGATCAGCCACCGGGCCGAGGCCTTTCGCAAACTGATCAAAGCTTGCTTCGAAAATTAAATGCCGTTTGTTCCCGGCCTCGCCGTTTACATCCACTGGCCGTTCTGCCGTTCGAAATGCCCCTACTGCGACTTCAACAGCCAGGCCGTCGAGAGCATCGATGAGCAGCGCTGGCAAGCCGCCCTGCTGCGGGAGCTGGCCTATTTCGCCGAGCAAACCCGAGAGCGGCCGGTGAGCAGCCTTTTTTTCGGCGGCGGCACGCCGTCGCTGATGCAACCCGAGATCGTGGCGGCGCTGATTGCCGAGGTCCGCCGCCGCTGGCCGGCGGTGGACGACCTGGAAATCACCCTCGAAGCCAATCCGACGTCGGCCGAGGCCGGCCGCTTTCGAGCCTTTCGCGAAGCCGGGGTCAACCGCCTGTCGGTGGGGGTTCAATCCTTCGATGACCGGGCTCTCGACTTTCTCGGACGCGGCCATACGGCGGCGGAAGCGCGGGCCGCCATTGACTTGGCGGCGAAATGTTTCCGCCGTTTTTCCTTCGACCTGATTTACGGCCGGCCCGGACAGACCGCCGCCGCTTGGCGGAACGAACTGAGTGAGGCCTTGAGTGCCGCCGGCGAACACCTTTCCCTTTACCAGCTCGGCATCGAGCCGGGGACGGAATTCCATCGCGCCGGCATTCTGGAAACGGATGAGGAAACGGCGGCGGCACTCTATGACGGCACGCAAAATCTTCTCGCCGCCGCCGGCCTGCCGGCTTACGAGATTTCCAACCACGCGCGGCCTGGCGGCGAATGCCGGCACAATCTCGGCTACTGGCTCGGCGGCGATTATCTCGGCATCGGTCCCGGCGCCCACTGCCGCCTCACCGGCGATGGCCGGACGGAGGCCGCCCACCGCCTCGGCAAACCGGAAAGCTGGCTGGCGGCGGTCGAACGGGACGGCCATGGGACGGCCAAACGGGTTCTTCTCAGGCCCCGGGAGCGCCGCGACGAGGTGGTGATG
>DUZD01000187.1 GCA_013349695.1 Rhodospirillaceae bacterium | reverse complement strand
ACCCATCGGGTGAGCCATATCAACACCCCAAGTCTGTCTATAACATAATGATTCTTATACCAGAATCCGGGTGCGCTGTCGTCAAATTACAGGGTCATCTGGGCAATGCGGGTTAAATATATCAAAAGTAAAATTTCATTTTCCGATGAACCGGAACGTCGTTTACCCCTCCCCGGCGAGAGCGTCCGCCAGTTCGATCTCTTCGTCCGACTGCCCTTTCTCGACTTTCCGGCTGCTGACATAACCGAAAATCGCCACCGCCGCGACGAGCCCCAGGATCACCGGTCCCCAGACACCGAGACCGAGACCGAGACCAAGGCCCAGCCCCTTGACCGGGACAAGGGCGCTTCCGGCCGCCGTCGTCTTGGCGCCTGCCGCCGTCGTTCCGGCGGCCTTGGCCGCCAGCCCGGCGCCTTTGCCGCCGCCCGCAACGAAACCCTTGGTGGCGCCGGCCGCCGGAATGCCTTTCATGCCGGCGCCTTTCGCCGTGGCGCCTTTCTTCGCAGCCATCTCACGAGCCGTCTCGCGGCCGCCCTCCCGGACTGCCTCGCGGCCGCCCTCCATTTCGGCTTCCGCCAATTTGCCGGCGGTTTTGGCTGCGGTGTCTTTGGCGGCGGCCCCGGATTGTGCCGTCAATGTTTGTGTCGCGACCATTGATCCAAGCTAGCAAGTGTTTCGTCCCTTTTGCCCGCCTGACTCGCCTGAAAATAAAGGAGTCAATCGCCTGGCAAAGGGCTCAAATTCTCTCGATAGGTTCTTCAACCACTCCCCCCTCCCCTCAACTTTAGGTTGCAGGAGGGGGGGGGAATTTACTGAATTTTTAGCTCGCGTTGAATTTTCCACGAAATGGCTTGTCTGTCAACACAAGTTCATAAGAAATGGCTAAAAAAACAAACGATTGGACTTGCAATCAACAAGATCGCCGGCTCCAAAAATATTGAGGATGATAATCAGTATTAGTTGTATATTATTCAGGATACTGATTTTCTTATATTTTTTTCGCGTTCGGCGGCGGGTTGCCGGCGCCGGTGACGTCGGCCGCGCCGGCCGGCCTAATTCGCCGCCGCGTTCTTCTCGACCGCCTCTTTCAGCATCTCCATCAACGCCCGTCCGATCTCGCCGCCGTCGCCGCCGATCTTCTCGCGCAGCACCGCGCGCATGGCGTCGATGTGGGCCTTGACGATGTCGACGGCGGCGTCGTCCTCGCGGCAGCCCTCGCCGGTGCATTCGTAGAGCATCTTGCCGAAGATGGTGATCAGCGGATAGCCGAAGGTGCCTCCCTGGCCGCGCAGCTCGTGGGCCAACAGGTTGATCTGTTCGAAGTAGGTGTTGCGGCGCCCCTCCTTGGCCAGCACCTCGGCGCACAGTTTGGCGAGTTGCGACAGGTAGTTGTTGGCCCAATCGGTGAAGTCGAGGGCGGCGCGCTCCAGATGCGCCTCGGCCTCCTCCAGAAGATCGGTGGGCATCTCGCCGGGTTCGCCGCCGCCCATGCCGCCCGCCGCCATTTCCTTCAAGCGGTTGGGCAGGCGGAAGCACCAGACATCGGCGCTGCCTTTCTTCGGCTTCACCACCTTGGCGGCGGAGTAGACGGTGGTGATGTTCTCTTGTTTGGTCAGGCGCATCTCCTCGCCCAGGGGGCCGATTTGTTTGCGGCGGCGGTCGGGACCGAAATAGTTGGCGGTGGCGATGAACTGACGCGGGTAATCGATGACCTCGAGGATGCGTTTGTAGACCGTCTCGGCCGAGAACGGCTTGCCCAGAAACTCGGTGGCGCCCAAATCTCGCGCCGAGTTCACATAATCGCTGTCGGCGGCGCCGGACAGCATGATGATGGGCGCGAACCGGCTGGGAGATTCCTTCGCCGTGCGCAGCCAGCGCGTTAGCAACAGCCCATTGATAGGAGCCATCAGCAGGTCCGTGACCACCAGGTCCAAGCCGGCGGTGCTCGCCGTCTCCGGGTTGTCGCGCATGCCCTTAGCTCGATGGCCTCCTGGCCGTTGGCGCGGGCCGTCACATGGCCGAATCGAAAACTCCTCAGCATGTCCTCGAGGATGCGGCGTATAAAATTATTGTCCTCGACCAACAGCAACTTGAAACGTTGGAAATCGTAGACAGCCACGGGCCTGCTTTCTTTTCCGCCCTGAAATCAATCAACCAACGCTTTTTATAACTTTAAATTTCATTGCAGGTCCATCCACACTAACGCTTCAGTGGCGTTTGCCGATATCCTTGATGGTTCGCCTTTCCCACGACAACGGATTTTCAACCACGGCGACCATTTTCCCGGCCCGGCGCCGGCGCCCCGGCTCGGCCTCGGGCGCCGTTCGGCGCCCCGGAAAACCTGTTGTGCCATGCCGCCTCCAATAGCGATCATCACAGATTCCGTCAAGCCAGTAACAGTTGTAACTGGACTCCACCACCAAGCCCGAAAGCCCGTCCCCGAACGGTCGGCAAGGGTCGAACGTATAGGTTCGACGGCGGGGCGCGCCTCGACAGGCGGCGGGCCGATGGTTGGCAAATGCTGGACCAAATCCCTGTCGAGCAGCCGCTTGACCTCGCCGCATGATTGGGTGATCATTGCAATCGGGAGCTACGCCGAAAACGAATTTCCATCAACTATCTGACACGACCCGAAGCGGGCCACTGCTTTACTCCGACTGAGTTTTCATCATCAGACGCAAATCTAATTTAAAAATAGTATTGTCCGAAGGATGCCTTTCGTCCAAGCAAGTCGGATAACCGTCGGTATGCAAGCGATCCGACGGACGAGGAGTGGGGTTGCCGTGGGCAGAAGGGAGAGTATGCGATGACAAGAATGCAAAAAATAATCATAGCAACAATAGTAATTTGGTTTGTTGCGATGGTGTTCGTGGTAGGCCCCTTTCTTTTTGATTCTGGCATGGTTCCGGATCGCCCGGGACATGATTGGGACTGCGCGGCGAAGAGGACATGTTGAATGAACGCAACAGGTTGGGCTCTCGTATAATAGATGCATCCGCTCTACGCGCCTCCTCCGGCCAAGGCCCTTATTTTCCTTCACAACTCCCGTTGCGGCGGAAACAGCGTTAACAACATCCTCGCCGAAGAGTTCGGTGCATCGGCGATTTTCAAACTCGGCCAGGTCTCGGCTCGAAAAAACAATACGGTGTTTTCAAGGAATTTTTGCGTTCGCGGTTCCCCGGCGACGCGTGACGCGCGATTCGCGCCGACACGGCCTTGCGCCGTCCATTTCGCCGGCCGCAAGGAGCTTGCCGGCCCAGGTGGCGGCATGAATACCTGGCTGTAAATCACAAAATTATCGCAACCTTAACCTTTTCTTTTATTAAACTGCCAACATGCCGGGATCAAAAACCAGAGATGAAACAACCGACTGGGAAGCCGTTTTTGAAAATAAAGAGAACGGCTTCGTATCTCTGATCGAAAATGCGCCCTCGAAGGCGGCGCTCAGGAAATGCACGAATATCGTAATTCATGCGCTTCTTCGGCGCAAAGACGATGCCGCCAACAAATTGGCATGTAAAAAATCGCTTGAAAAAATCATTCCGGCGGAAGCCGATGCCGACACAAAAACCGGTGCGGATATGGAAACGACAAGAATAAAAATAGTCGAACTTCTGCGCACAATAAAAGAAATTCGTAAGAAGAAAGCTCTGGATTGTGATCTCGCGGGACAGAAACCACAACCGCCAAAGACGATGAAGACAACGATAATGCCAAAGAGGCCGCGGTGGAGAAAAGATCTTTCGACGACACCGCCAACGCATTCGCCGATCTCTGCCGGATGGTGGGTGGGAAGAAACTGCCAAACTCGCCGGCCGGGAGGGAATTACGCGATATTCTTGGCCTTGTATTGCTTTTTATTGGGATCGGTATCGTATTTTTAGTATTTCAGAATATTCAGATTCTTGAGAACATTTGGCAAAATACCATCTTTCACCAGCAACCGTAGACAGCGGCCCGGGCTTTTATCAGGTCGCCTTCGGGCGTCATTTCACGGAGGCGCGTGGGTTGCGCCGCGCCGCCGGGCGGACGCCGCTCGCGGCGTCTACAAAATGATCCAGGCGGCCAGCCCCAGAAAGGCGGCGAAGCCGACGATGTCGGTGATGGCGGTCAGCAACACGCTCGACGCAACGGCGGGATCGATGCCGCTGCGTTCGAGCATCAGAGGGATGGTCGTGCCGGCCAGGCCGGCGACAACCAGGTTGATGATCATTGCCAGGGCAATGACCAAGCCGATGATAGCGTCGCCGAACCAGAACCAGGCGACGGCGCCGGTCAAAAGGGCGAACAAAACGCCGTTGATGCCGCCGACCAGCAGCTCCTTGCCGATGACGCGCATGGCGTTGGTCGGGGTGAGTTCCTTCATGGCCAGCGCCCGCACCGCCACGGTCATGGTCTGGGTGCCGGCGTTGCCGCCCATGGAGGCGACGATGGGCATGAGGATCGCCAGCGCCACGATTTGGTCGATGGTTCCTTCGAAATAGCCGATGACCACCGAGGCCAGGATGGCGGTGCAGAGGTTGACCAGCAACCACGAGAACCGCGAACGGGTGGTTTTGACGGCGGCGTCGTAGAGGTCATCCTCGGAAACCCCGCCCAAGCGCATGATGTCTTCCTCGTGCTCCTCGTCGATGACGTCGACCACGTCGTCGACGGTGATGGCCCCGACCAGGCGCCCGCCATCGTCCACCACCGGCGCCGAGACCAAGTCGCGCCGCCGAAACAAGAACGCCACCTCTTCTTGGTCCATGACCGCTGGAATCAGCTTCATTTCGGACTCCAGGATGTCGGTCACCGGGACCGGACGCGTGGTTCTAAGCAGCCGGCTCAAAGGGATGGAGCCGACCGGTTTGTGGGTCGGATCGACGACGAAGATATCGTAAAAAATGTCCGGCATGGCGTCATCCGCCCGCTCGGCGCTCCGGCGCATGAAATCGATGGTTTCGCCCACCGTCCAGTACGTCGGCACGGCGACCAACTCCCGCTGCATGAGGCGGCCGGCGCTGTCCTCCGGATAGGCAAGGCTTGCCTCGATGAGGGTCCGGTCGCCGGCGGGAATGGCCTCCAGCAACTGTTTTTGTTCATCTTCGTCCAGTTCCTCGATAATCTGTACGGCATCGTCGCTGTCCAACTCCGCCACCGCCGCGGCGGCCTCTTCGATGCCCAACTGTTCGATGATCCCGTCGCGAACCGCATCGTCCAGTTCGGACAGGATTTCGGGGTCGAAATCGGCGCGGATGACCTCGACCAGGAGATGGCGCTCTTCCGGGCTCAGGCGTTCCAAAAGGTCGGCGGCATCGGCGTAATGGAGGGAACCGACGAAGTCCTTGACGCGCCCGAAATCACCTTCGGCCAGGGCCTCGACAATGTCTTTCTCGATTTCGCCAGCCAGCTCGTAGACGGCCTTCTCCGCGGCGTTTGCCTTGGCGTCACGCTTTTCCGTCTGCCGCGCCGGATCTCTCGCCATGCCGTTTCCCATTATCCGGAAACTTGGCCGCCGCCAAGTCGGGGCCTACGAAAGAAGCCCGCCGCGAAGGCGGCGGGCTTCAAGGAATGGTGCGGTCGAGAAGACTCGAACTTCCACGGGGTTTCCCCCACAGCGACCTCAACGCTGCGCGTCTACCAGTTCCGCCACGACCGCAAATCTCCTTGCGTCAACCGATGCGGTTGCCGTTACATGATGCCGGGGAATAGCAAATCCCCAAGCTCCGATCAAGCGTTGCAACGATGGTTCGGCCGGACGCCACCGGCGGACGGAAATGGCGATGATGACGTCTTCGAGGACGGCGGCGGCGAAAAGGCAAAAGGTGGTGGAACTCAGGCTCGGCGGCGGACTGGTCCCCTACCCCGAGGCCGTCGCCTTCATGGAACGCCGGGTCGCCGACATCCGCTCGGGTCTGGCGCCGGAAACCCTGTGGCTGCTTGAACATCCCTCCCTCTATACGGCCGGCACCAGCGCCGGCGGCGGCGAACTCCTCGATGCCGGCCGATTGCCCGTCTTCACCGCCGGGCGGGGCGGCCGCTATACCTATCACGGCCCCGGCCAGAGGGTGGCCTATGTGATGCTCGACCTGATGGCCCGGGGAATGGATGTCCGCTCCTTCGTCCGCGGCCTGGAAGCCTGGCTGATCGCGACTTTGGCCCATTTCGACATCCGCGGCGAGTGCCGCTCCGGGCGAGTCGGCGTCTGGGTCGGGGGCGGCGGCGGCGAGGCAAAAATCGCCGCCATCGGGGTACGCGTCCGGCGCTGGGTCACCTACCATGGCATTTCCATCAACATCGATCCGGACCTCGGCCATTTCGAGGGAATCGTTCCCTGCGGCCTTGCCGGGCACGGCGTGACCTCGCTCAAGGAGCTTGGGATCGCCACCGGCATGGCCGAGGTCGATGCCGCCCTGATCGCCGCTTTCGAGGAGATTTTCGGAACCCCCGCAAAATAATTTAGGCAAATATTGACACAGGTCAATGCGCCAAGCGGCGGTTTAGTACATAACAGAGTGTAGAGCCTGCGACTGTGAATTTATACATGGCTTACGGGAACGAAGGAGCGTGGCCGAGGAACGTCGGTATCGGCACCAAGGCCGACATCGAGGCCATGACGCTCAAAGACAAGGCAGCCACGAAGTAACGGATCGCAACGAGTTTTTTAAGGCGATAGGAGATCAATAAATGGCCGTCGTCGAAACCCTGGACTATTACCGTCCCCGTGTCCGCAAACCCGCCAAAAAGGTTGCCGCGCCGGCGCTGATTCCGGTCAAACCACCGCCCAGGGCGACGGTAAAAATCCCGAAATATCTCAGGGATGTTTACACTTGGGCCTATATCGATCCGGCTAATGTCCGGCTTCTGGATCATAACTGGGTCGTCAACACGGTGTTGTGGGGAAACAAAGACCGCCTGCAGCGCGTCCTTTTCGACGAACTGGAACCGGGCCAGCATGTCCTTCAGGCCTGCTGTGTCTACGGCGATCTGACGCCGAAGCTGGCGCATCTGCTCGGCCCCCAAGGGCGGCTGGAGGTAATCGACGTGTCTCCGGCGCAGATCGAGGCCTGTGAACGCAAGGTGCGGGATATTCCCCAGGCCACGGCGCGGTTTGCCGACGCGGCGCGCCCCGGTGGCGGTCCTTACGACGTGGTCGTCAGCTTCTTCCTCCTGCACGAAATGCCGGACGGCTATAAACGCGCCGTCGTCGATGCCTTGCTGGCGAGTCTTGCGCCGGGCGGCAAGGCTGTGTTCATCGACTACCATAAGCCCGATCCCTGGCATCCCCTGAAATGGATTACCGCCCTCGTCTTTGCCCTGCTGGAGCCCTTCGCCAAAAGCATGTGGCGCCATAGCATCGCCGGTTTCGCCAGCGCGGCGGAGGGCTTCACCTGGCGGAAGGAGGCCTATTTCGGTGGCCTGTTCCAGAAAGTCGTCGTCGAGCGGCGAGTGGAGGACCAGGTAGGCGCAGTCTGGTGCGAACCCGTCTCCGGGGAAACCCTTATCCGATCCAGACACCGCTGGTGAGGTCGCGCCCAGCGACGGCGAAGACCCCATCGACCCATCCGTTCTGAAGGACGTGTTCGGCGATGACGAGGATACGCTCCGGGAAATTCTTCAGGATTTTGTGGTACCCGCGCGGAACATTGTATGTGAAATCGAGGAAGCTTACGAAGCGAAGCCGGCTGCTGGTGTAGGCGCCGCCGCCCACAAGCTGAAGTCGTCATCACGGGCCGTGGGCGCCAATGCGCTCGCTGATCTCTGTGCCGAACTCGAAGCCGCGGGCAAGTCGGACGGCTGGGATGCAATCAAGACCCACATTCCCCACCCCGGCGGCCTGATGCAAGCCGCCACCGAATACATCAAGGCGTTATAATTCAAGAGTCCGGAAAGGGTCTTGGCTGTGTAAGAACGTAGCTGAACAATTGTCTTGCTTATCTGATTTCCGATTGCTCCCGGTTTGGGACCGATTTTCGTAATATTAGCTCTGGAGTCCGTTGTGGCTGTTTTTGGGCGTTCTGAGAGGAGATATTGCCG
>DUZD01000172.1 GCA_013349695.1 Rhodospirillaceae bacterium | reverse complement strand
ATGAACCCCGAACGTCAACCTCCAACCCTGTTGTGAAAAACCCGTCTCGAAAAACCGCCGTCAACCCGGCCAATACCGCTCGTCTCGCTCAAATCCGATGGCTATCATGAATAATTGGGGTTAGGGAATTTGAAACGCGGAAGCGCGGAGGGACGCGGAGCGCGGAGGAAAAGAAGGTGCGATGAACTCCGGCGGGCCTCGGGATATTATGGCGCCGGACGCAAGGGGAATAAACCTTCGCCGTTTTGACCAGTACCGACTTCAAGCCGCCGCTAAGTCGCTAAGGGGTAACATTGGGCAACGGCCCAGAAGTCCTCGGCGGTCAGGCTGGCGCCACCGATCAGGCCGCCGTCGACATCCGGCAGGCGCAGGAATTCCACGGCGTTGTTGGGCGTCATGGAGCCGCCGTAGAGGATGCGGATGTCGTCGGCCGTTTCGCCGTCCAGCCGCGCCGCCAATTCACCGCGGATGAAATCGTGCATATCCTGGACACTTGCCGGGCTGGGCGTCCGTCCGCTGCCGATGGCCCAAACGGGCTCATAGGCGATAACGGTGTTGGCGGCGGTGGCTCCGTCCGGCACCGAGCCGGCGATTTGAGCCTTGACGACGTCTATGGATTTGTCGTCCTCGTGCTCTTCTTGCGTTTCACCGACGCAGATAATGGCGCCGATACCGGCTTTATGGGCGGCGGCGGCCTTGGCCATGACGTCGGCGTCGGTCTCGCCGTGGTTGGCGCGGCGCTCGGAATGGCCGACGATGGCATAGCGGCAACCCAGGTCCGCCAGCAAGACGGCGCTGACATCCCCGGTATGGGCGCCCTTCGACAAGCGATGGCAATCCTGGCCGCCCAGGGACAGGCCGGATCCGGCGATGGCCTCGCCAACCTTGGCGATGAGCGGAAAGGGCGGCGCCAGGAGCATCTCGAAAATAGGCTCGGACGTGGCCTGGTAAAGTTCCGCCAAGTCGGTGGCGAGGGCAACTCCGTCGGCCTGCAAAGTGTTCATTTTCCAGTTGCCGGCGATCAGAGGGCGGTGGGTATCTGGCAAGACTTTGGTTCCTTGATTTTATTTCCGAACTGGGATCGATCTCGCGAAGGCGCCTCTTTAGCACAGTCGCCAAGCCGTCTCAACAACAACTAAAGTGTGGGGGCGGCGAGGCTCGGGCGGGCCACTAGGGACGGGGACGGATTTCCCGCCCGGCAAGGACGATTCCCAGGTTGCGGCGGGGTGGCGGCGCTTCTATGATGCCGCTCTCCGCCCTGGGCGGCATCGGCAAACGCTTAATTCTCCCTGACCAGGCCGTTTTTTTCATGCTGGAAGCCATCCGCAAGCATTCCACCGGCATCGTCGTCAAGGGTTTCCTTGGCCTTCTTGTCATCAGCTTCGCCGTTTGGGGCATCGGCGATATTTTTAGCGGCGGCGGCGCCACCACCTCCGTCGCCCTTGTCGGCGGGGTGAAGATTCCGCCCGACCAATTCAATACCGAGTTCCAACGCGAAATGACCCGTCTCGCGCCCGTCTTCGGAGACCGTTTCGACCGGGATCAGGCGCGAGCCATTGGCCTTACCGAGCAGGTGCTCGAACGGATGATCACGCGCCTTCTTTACGGCCTCGGCGCCGATGACCTGGGCATTGTCATCAGCGACAATCTGGTGGCCGCCGAGATTCGCGGCGACCCCTCCTTTCGCGGTGTTTTGGGCGAGTTCGACCGGAACCGGTTCAGGCAGATTCTTTCTTCCGTCGGGATGTCGGAACAGCGGTACGGTTCCATTGTCCGGGAGGATCTGGCCCGCGCTCAGTTCCTGAAGAGCGTCTTCGCCGGCGGCGAAGCGCCAAAAACCCTTGTCGAGGCCGTCTACCGGCACCGCCGGGAACAGCGGATCGCCGAGTTCATCAAGATCGCCGATCTGACCATGACCGGCATCGCCGAGCCCGATGCCGCCGCCCTCGAGGAGTTCCACCGCGGCAATACCGCCCGTTTCATGGCCCCCGGATACCGGGCGCTTACCGTCGTAACCATCGACGCCGAGGAGCTGGCAAAGGAAATCGCCGTCTCCGAAACGCAACTGACAGAGGCCTTCGAGCAGCGGCAAGACGAATTCAACCAGCCGCAACGGCGGCGGTTGCGGCAAATGCTGTTCAACGACGAAGACAAAGCCAAAAAAGCCCGCCAAAGGCTCGCCGGGGGCGCCGGTTTCGCCGAAGTGGCGAAAGATATGGCGGGAATGGATGCCGATGCCCTGGATATCGGCGCCATGACCCGCGGGCAGCTCCTACCCGAACTGGCCGAGACGGTTTTTACGCTCTCCGAGGACGGCGTCGGCGGGCCGCTGAAAAGTCCGTTGGGCTGGCACCTGATCCAGGTCGTGGGCATCGAAAAGGGCGGCCAGCGGACGCTAGCCGAGGCGCGCCAAGAGCTGACCCAGGATATCGCCAGGGAAAAGGCCGTCGACAGCCTGTTCAGCCTGGCCAACAATCTGGAGGACGAACTGGGCGGCGGCGCGACGCTGGAGGAAGCGGCGTCGAGACTGGATCTGAAACTGATCAAGATCGACGCCATCGACGCTCAGGGCCGCGACGCCGCCGGCGTCAAGATCAAGGGCCTGCCGACGAGACCGTTCATAGAGACCGCTTTCGCCATGTCGGAAAATTTGGAAAGCCCACTGACGGAAGCGGGCGCCGACGGCTATTTCATCGTCCGGGTCGACCGCGTCGTTGCGCCCGCCCCGCGCCCCATCGACGCGGTGAAGACCGAAATCACCGCCGCCTGGAAAGCTGAGAAGCGTGCCGAGGCGGCGGAAAAGATGGCGCAAAACTTTCTCGAACGCCTCAACGGCGGCGCCGAATTGGCCACCATCGCCGCCGAAAGCGGGCGCCGCGTCACCACCACCGAAGCCTTCACCCGCTTTGGCGAGGGAGCGCCGGCCGAGCTGCCCAAAGACCTGATCGCCGGACTTTTCGCCGCCAACCCCGGCGAGGCGCTGCGGGCCAAGGGCGGCGACGGCCATTTCGTCGCCCGCCTCAAGGAGGTGCGGGCCTCCTATCCGGCCTCGGATCCGGCCGGCGTGGAGGCGCTCGGCAAAGAGCTTGCCCAGTCGCTCAGAGAGGATGTTCTGGCCCAGTTGGCAGTCGCTTTGCAAAAGCGCTTTCCCGTTACCGTCAACAGGCAGGCCATCGATCAGCTTTTTTGACCCCTGGCCGATGAAGGTGTTTCCGGAGTTTTCCCTGTTCAAGGAAGCCTATGACGGCGGCCGGGCGCAGGTGGTCTGGACGACCCTGGTCGCCGACCTCGTGACCCCCGTCGCGGCCATGCTCAAGCTGGCCGGCGGCAAGGCCAACAGTTTCCTCCTCGAATCCGTCGAGGGCGGCTCCATCCGCGGCCGGTACTCCTTCATCGGCCTGAAGCCGGACTTGATCTGGCGCTGTTTCGGCGACAAGGCCGAAATCAACCGCCGGGCGCGGACCGACGCCAAGGCCTTCGAGCCCTGCCCGATAAGCCTGCGATCCGGCGCCATCGCCTCCTTGCGCGCCGTCGTCGCCCAATCCCACATCGATCTGCCGGCCGGCTTGCCGCCGATGGCGGCGGGACTGTTCGGCTACATGGCTTACGACATGATCCGCCTGGTCGAGAAACTGCCCGATCGAAACCCCGACGTGCTGGGTACGCCCGACGGCGTTTTTTTGCGGCCGGCGGTGATCGCCGTTTTCGACACCATCGAGGATACCGTCAGCGTGATCACGCCGGTCTGGCCGGAGGACGGCGGCGACGCCGGGAGCGGCTACGACGAGGCCCGCCGGCGGTTGGCCGAGACGATCGGCGATTTCGAGAAAAACCCGCCGCGCCTCCGCAACGCCGACGCCGCCGAGGTCTCGCCGCCCGAATCCAACATGGACCGCGGAAAATTTCACCGGATGGTCGAAAAGGCCAAGGAATACATCCTCGCCGGAGACGTTTTCCAGGTCGTTCTTTCGCAGCGTTTCGCCGTTCCCTTCCGGCTGCCGCCGTTTTCCCTGTACCGGGCGCTACGCCGCCTCAATCCCTCGCCGTTCCTGTTTTTCCTCGATTTCGGCGCTTTCTCGGTGGTCGGCTCCAGCCCCGAGATTCTGGTCCGGGTTCGCAATGGCAAGGTCACCATCCGTCCTATCGCTGGCACCCGCCGGCGCGGCGGCGACGCCGCCGAGGACAAAGCCCTGGCCGAGGACCTGCTCGCCGACGCCAAGGAGCTAGCCGAACACCTGATGCTGCTCGACCTCGGCCGCAACGACGCCGGCAGGGTGGCGCAAGTGGGGACGGTCAAAGTCACCGAGCGGATGAACATCGAGACCTACTCCCACGTCATGCACATCGTTTCCAACGTCGAAGGCGTTCTCGACCCCAAATTCGACGCCATCGACGCCCTCCTCGCCGGCTTTCCGGCCGGCACGGTTTCCGGCGCGCCGAAGGTGCGGGCGATGGAGATCATCGACGAGCTCGAGCCGGACCGGCGCGGCATCTACGCCGGCTGCATCGGCTATTTCGGCGCCAACGGCGAAATGGATACCTGCATCGCCCTGCGCACCGCCGTCGTCAAGGACGGGGTCATGTACATCCAGGCCGGCGGCGGCATCGTCGCCGACAGCATTCCGGAATCCGAATTCCAGGAAAGCCGCAACAAGGCCATGGCGCTGATTCGCGCCGCCGAAGAGGCGATCGGTTTTGCCGCCGACGGCAACGATTGAGGGCTCGGGCCGGGATTATCCCGGTCTTTTCGCGGCGCCGGCGCCGTCGGCATTGGCAATCCGTGGCTAAGCCGCGCCGGCAAACTCGAAGCCGGCGTCGGTGACGGCCTTGCCGATGGCGGCGCTGTCATCGAAGCCGTCGACGGTGACGGTCTTGGCGTCCAGGTCGACATCGACTTTCGCCTCCGGCGCCGCCTTCTTAATGGCGCCGACGATCGATTTGGCGCAGCCATCGCAGGTCATGCCGGAAACCCGGTATGTGGTGGTCATGATGGTCTCCAATCCGTACCCAATTCAGCCCATGCCAAATGGTTGGCACTTTGGCCCATGCCAAATGGTTGGCAATCGCGACCAGGCATCGCGTCGGGATGCCTTTCATTGGCTCCGCCACTAAAGCCCTTCCTGTGACCGAAAGGTCAAGACCTCATCCGGAGGCGGTGACGCCGCGAACGACGGCGCTCAGTGGCACCAGCCGGAAGCCCTTGGCCTCGATCCCGCGCAGCCATGGAACCAGGGCCTTGAAAGTAGAGTCGCGGGGATGGGAAATGGCGACGGCATAGCCTTTTCGCTGGGCCAGGCGCTCGGTTTCGGCGAGCCGGCTCTCGACCACCGCGGCATCGTTGACATGATCGAGAAAAATATTGCGTTCGGCGTAAGGCACGCCCATCCGGCGGGCTATTTCGGCCCCCACCGATGCCCTCGAAGTCCGCGAGTCCAGGAACAGAAGGCCGCGCCGGCGCAGTTCCTCCATCACCACTTGCATGCCGGCGGGATAGGCGGTGAATTTGGAGCCCATGTGGTTGTTGATGCCGACAAAGGCGTCAAAGCGAGAAAATCCCCATTCCAGGCGGCGGCGCAACTCCGCCGCCGAAAGCGCTGTTTTCAGCACATGCGGACCGGGATCGACATACTTGCTCGTCGGTTCCATGGAGATGTGAAGGAGCAGTTCGTGACCGGCGGCGCGGGCGGCGGCCGTCTGGCGCTTGATATCGGACGCATAGGCCAGAAACGAAAGCGTCAGCGGCCCCTTGAGGGCGATGGCCCGGGCCGAGCGCTTCTTATCGATGCCCAGGTCGTCGATGACCAGGGCGATCATTGGGCGGCCGTCCAGCGGCGGCGGCGGCAGGGCATAACGCCGCCACGGCGGAAGTTCGCCGGGCGCGGCCGGCGCCGGGGTTAAAAGCGGCGCGGCCGGCGCCGGGGTTAACAGCAACGCGGCGGCGGGCTTCGCCGCCGGCGGCGACTTCGCCGGGGTCTCGTAAACCTCCCGTGGCAAGGCTTCCTCATAGGCGCGTAGCGGTTGCGCCGTCGGTTCGTCGGCGGGATCCGGGAACACGGGCTCATCCGGCGCCGTGATCAAAACCGGCGGCGGCGACTGCGTGACGTACCAGGGCCGAGGAGCTTGCCGCTCCGCAACGGCGGTAGCGGAAATCCGCACCCTCTGAGTTTGACGGCTTTCCGGGATGACCCCGGTTGCCAGCCAGTACCCGCCCCCCACCACAGTCAAGGCGACGGCAAAATAAATAAGTCGGCGCACGAAATCGGTCCGAAAATCCGGTTTTCCTGGCCACGAACGTCTCAATCGCTGGCTTCCCGGCGGCGCGCCTGCTTATACCAACGGCTGTCGGTGATCAGCTCTTCCGGCGAACGGTCGGTGTAAAGGCCGCATTTTTTCGGCTTGACGCCAAGAAGACTGCAAAGAGAGACGATTTCGATCTGATCGTTCAGGCTGATTTCGCCGTTGGCCTCGCTGACGGCGAGACAGAGGCGGATCAGGAGTTCCGCCGTCGCCTGTTTGTCCTTCACCGTCTCGAAAACAGCTTGCAAGGCCTTGCCGTGACCCGCTTCCGGAGCGCTCAAAATGGTGTCGGTAAACTCGTTGAACAGATCGATTCCCTCATGCGGATCGAAAAATTTCAATGCCTCCAGGGTTTGCAGCAGCTGATCGACACGGACGCGCTGGCTAAACGTGATGTTGCCATCGGCGGTGGCGACAAGCGCGCAGGCGGCCATGCTCCCTTTCAGGAACGGACGGTTCTTGTGCCTTTCCATCTGTTCCTGGTAGCGATGGGTGAGATTATGGAGGAAGCTTGTCATCGGTTATTGCCGCCGGTTGCCAAGACGAGTATCCCGTGCCGCCATTGCCACGTCAACGCAGTCTTGCCAATCCCGCCGATTGGCCGCCGTTGCCGGGTGCGCCAACAACTGATCGAAGAGGGCCACTAGGTGAATGGATCAACAATCGACCATCACTTAGCCTAACGATGGTCATTCGCGCATTGAAACGGCACCCCGCATATCGGATTGGATATTCCTTCAACCAAATTTGGCCTGGAACATATTCGGTCAAGGAGTTCTGGACTTCAGAAACCATATGCAGTGTCTACTTTAACGGTTTACCAAATCGGTGCTTTCATCGTTCCAGTTTTCATCTCCGGACTTGAACCAATATGACACTTCCCTGCGTCGAACTTCTTAACCCAAGAGGCAAAGTCCAGCATCTCTGCCGGGCGCATTGGGCAGGCCTCGTTCGACCACGGGTGTCCCAATTGCAGGAGTTGGTGGCCCATCTCATGGGCCAACATGGCGCCCGCATAGGATAGGGCTTCGTCTCGCGTATAGGTGTCACCGTTTCGGTATTCCCTTATATGCGGGTCATCGGACAGATACGGGAAGAGGGAAACCCAAACCGAGGACCCGAACCGTGACGATGGATTGTACTCTGTCGATCCCCCAGTGATGCCTCCCCGGATCGAGGTGTGGACCGGAACGGGAATGTATTCAACGCTGGCGACGAGTTGGTTGGTAAGGACGATCTCGGCATTGATGCCTTGTTTCGCCATCAGGGTCCAGTAGCCGTATTCATTCAATGGTAGGTCGGGGCGTCCAGGAACCTCTCCGATCACCGGATGGCCGTCCTTTAGTTTGGCAACGGTCCAATGGAACAGACGGGCCTTAAACGTTTCCACCACCACTCGCGAAAAAGAGGTTACATCTTCTTTTTCCAGGGGCCGGATCAGGTAAGGGCGGGCAAATTCTATCTGTTTGGCGAGAGGGTCTTTCTGCTTTTCGATCTTCTCGACGAGGTTTTCCCCGACGGCTTCCCAATCGACATTTCCATTGCGGAAATCACCGATTAAGTCCTTGAAACCTGATGGTTCGTTGCCGACCAACTCTGCAAAAACGTCATCAATATCACGGGCAGGAATCCGGCTTGGTATCTCCACCTCGATACCAAAATGCTCTTTGACTAAGTCAGCGGCGGTTAGCGCGACCTTGTGAAGTTCATTGGGCGCAACTCTCGGGAACCTAG
>DUZD01000234.1 GCA_013349695.1 Rhodospirillaceae bacterium | reverse complement strand
TCGGATGAGCCATATCAACATCCCAAATCCGCCTATAACGTAATGATTCTTATAGCAGAATCATGATGAAAGGTCAGTTAAAGGTGTGGTCATTTGGGAAATGGGGGTTAAAGAGAAATATGAAAGGCCGCGGTCCCTTGATATAGCCGGTCTCGACGCGGTCGACGCGGAAGCCCGCTTGCTTGATCATGGCATCGATCGGGCGGTTGAGATGGCAGCTTCCGCCAATCCGCTTCCACATCGGGGTCAAACGGTTCCGCCAGGCGAGGACACGGGCATCCGGTTGAACGGCCGTGTTCGACAAAGACGAGCTTGTTGACATCCAAGGCGGCGGGGGGTAACGACTATTTCCGGGCCGTCAAATGGCGGATTTTGTTTTCCCGGCGCCCAGGTGGCGGAACTGGTAGACGCGCAGGTTTCAGGTACCTGTGGCCGCAAGGCCGTGGAAGTTCGAGTCTTCTTCTGGGCACCAGGATTGTCCTGGGTAATGGTATTGCTGTCTCTTTCCCAAGGCGGGCTCCCTGGTGGCGAAAGTCAAACCCAAATCCGTTGAACTCTATCAGGGCGACCTTCCGGGCGGTCTCGAATTCGGCGACAGCGTTGCCGTCGATACCGAAACCATGGGTCTCGATCCCTGGCGCGACCGCTTGTGTCTGGTGCAGCTGTCAGACGGCGGTGGCGACTGTCATCTGGTCCAGCTCCTTAACGGCGAATACGACGCCCCCAACCTGACGGCGCTGATGACCGACGCGAAGGTCACCAAATTGTTTCATTACGCCCGTTTCGACCTGAAGGTTCTGCGCCGTTCCCTGGGTGTGTTCTGCCAGCCCGTCTATTGCACCAAGATCGCTTCGAGACTGGTCCGCACTTATACCGCCTCTCACGGTCTGAAGGACCTCTGCCATGATCTGTTGGGTTTGGAGATATCCAAGGTTCAGCAGTCGTCGGACTGGGGCGCCGAAGTGCTGTCGCCCGAACAGATCACTTACGCCGCTTCCGATGTTCTTCATCTGCACGGTTTGCGCCGGAAACTTGACGTTATGCTGGCCCGCGAGGGACGGACCGAATTGGCCAGGGCTTGTTTCGAGTTTCTCAATCACCGCGTCGAACTCGACTTGGCTGGCTGGGATGATGAAGATATTTTCGCCCATTGATGCGGCGATCCCGCTAATCCAGTCAAACCGTCTGATTTTGTTGACGAATCAATGTCTCAAGCGCATACTTCGGCAAAGCCAGGGGCACGATTATTGCATTCTTGAGTTATTGTTTCTGGCATGTTTTCAAAAGCCCAAGGGTGAACATGCTCGCCTGCGTATGGTAACAAATTGATCTCAAAAGACTTTTTACGCTAGCAGAAAATGAGCATAAGTTCGTGTCAGCGATGGATAAAGGGCGCAACCCGGCCCCGCCGGTACGGGGCAGGCCTCGGCAACCGATTCGGGCAGCGGGGCATTCGCAAGAACTCCCGCAACCATGGCTGGGCTCTCGGCTAAGGACCCAAACGGATGACCTCTCCCAAAGCCCTGATGCGTTCGGACATCGACGCCGAGCATACCGATCTGAAATCGGCCAAACGGGTTCTCGGTTTGGAAGTGGATGGGTTGCGGGCCCTTGCCGAGGGCTTGGACGGGAGTTTCATCGAGGCCCTTGACGTTTTGCAAGGTTTGACCGGCCACGTGGTGGTCGCCGGCATGGGCAAAAGCGGCCATGTCGCGCGCAAGATCGCGGCGACCATGGCTTCGACCGGAACCCCCGCTCTTTTCGTCCACCCGGCGGAAGCGAGCCACGGCGATCTTGGCATGATCAAGGGGGGCGACGCCATCATCGCCCTGTCCAATTCGGGCGAAACCGCGGAAATGGCCGACTTGGTGGCCTATGCCAAGCGTTTTGATATTCCCTTGATCGCCATTACCGGCGACGCCGGCAGCGCCCTTGCCGAAGCGGCGAACGTGGCTTTGATCCTGCCGCCCTGCGCCGAGGCCTGCCCCATGGGCTTGACGCCGACCACTTCATCGACGGTGATGTTGGCCTTGGGCGACGCCATTGCCGTGGCGCTGCTTGAACGCGAGGGATTCCCGCCGGACAAGTTCCATATTTTTCATCCCGGCGGTAGGCTGGGACGGAAATTGTTGAAGGTTTCCGACATCATGCACGTTGACGATGCGCTGCCGCTGGTGAAAGGAGAGGCGCCGATGTCCGACGCCCTTGTGGTGATGACGGAAAAGAGCAAAGGCTGCGTCGGCATCGTCGATGACGACGGCCTGCTTCAGGGGGTCATTACCGACGGCGACCTGCGCCGGCACATGAGTCCGGACTTGCTCGCCCGCCAGAGCGCCGACGTCATGACCCGAGGAGCCCAGACCATTCGGCCCGACGCCCTGGCCAGCGAGGCGGTGCGCCTTATGAACTCGCGGGCCATCACCAACTTGTTCGTCGTCGTCGACAGCCGCCCCATCGGCATCATCCACATTCACGACTGCCTGCGCGCGGGCGTGGCCTGAGGCAAGGGCAAGGCATGCGGACAACCAACCCAGCCGTGACCGCGAACGAATTTTCGCTCATCGAGTCGGTTCCCGCCGCCGGTCCGAAAATCAACTTGCCGGACGTGGATCGCCGCCACGCGCCCGCTTACAGCCGATTCGTCAGCTTGATGAAGTTGTTTCTTCCCTCCCTTGCGGCGTTGATGATCGTCATGGTCGCCGTCTGGCCCTATCTGAAGGCCAAGGATGCCCGTTTCCAAATCGGGTTCAGCGCATTGAAAATGGGAGAATCGGAAGACCCCAGCATGGTTAATCCCCGTTACATCGGAACCGATAATAACAGGCAGACCTATTCCGTCACCGCCGATTTGGCCAAAAACCTGTTGCAAGGGGATTCCGCCGTGGACTTGGAGATGCCCAAGGCCGACATCACCATGGAAGACGGATCCTGGGTGGTCCTGACCGCCGATACGGGCATCTACGGCCGCCGGGCGAAAACCCTGGATTTGGCTGGCGCGGTCAATATGTTCCATGATTCGGGTTACGAATTTCGGACGGCGAAAGCCCATATCGACTTGACCAAGGGCATTGTCTTCGGCACCGAACCGGTCCAAGGCCAGGGACCGTTTGGCAATCTCAATGCCGAGGGGTTCCGCCTGATCAAAAGCAGCCAGACCATTTATTTCACCGGCAAGTCGAAACTGATTTTCTATCCTGGACTTGGAAATGCGGAGCAATGATGTCTGATAGGGGGATCATCGGCTTGGCCCTGTTGGCGGCGCTGCTGGGGCAGGGTTTCCTTTCCGCCGCCGCTCCGGCGTCGGCGCAAACTTTCAACTTCGCATCCCAAAATTCCGAGACCGCCATTGAGATTTATGCCGATGACGGCATCGAATGGCAGCAGGACAACATGGTTTTCCTGGCCCGCGGCAACGCCAACGCGGTGCGCGGCGACGTCGCCGTGCATGCCGACTTGCTGCGCGCCCATTACCAGGAAAATAATAGCGGCAACACGGTAATCAAACGGCTCGACGCGGTCGGCCACGTTCGCATTGTTACGCCCACCGAAACCGCCTACGGCGAAAAAGGGGTTTACGACATCGATAGCGCCATTTTCGTGTTGAGTGGCGGCAAGGTTCGCTTGGTCGCCGGCGAAGATGAAATCACCGCCGACAGGCAGTTGGAATATTGGGAACGGAAACAAATGGCGGTGGCCCGCGGCAACGCGCTAGCGGTGCGTGCGAATAAAAAGTTGTGGGCCAACGTGCTGGTCGCGTATTTCCGCAAAACCAGCAAAGGCAAAAACGAGATCCACCGGATCGAGGCGTTCGAAAACGTGCGCATGGAAACCGCCGGGGAAAAGGTGACGGCGGACCGCTCCGTCTATAACGTCAAAAGCGGTATCGCCACGCTCACCGGATCGGTTTCGGTCATCCGCGGTGCGAACCGGCTTGATGGCTGTAGCGCCAAAATGAACCTGAATACGGGCATCAGCACGCTTTACAGCTGCTCGCCTTCGAAAGCCGGCGGCAAACGGGTGCATGGCCTGATTACGCCGAGTAATGTAAAGAAAAAATAAACTTTTGCCGGATAAAGTGTTAAACCGAAATCATGGAAAGCAAACTTGAATATCCTTCCCCCCCTGAAGGCGCCGCCGCCGGTGGCCCCCGTTTAGTCGCCGACAACCGTGGCCTTCACGCCAACAACGTATGCAAGCGGTTCAAAAAGCGGCAAGTGGTGCGCGGGATCAGCCTGTACCTTCAACGCGGCGAGGTGGTGGCGCTTTTGGGCCCCAACGGGGCCGGCAAGACCACTTGTTTTTATATGATCACCGGCCTGATCCCGCCCGACTACGGCAGCATTGTTTTGGATGGTCACGACATCACCGATTTGCCGATGTACCGGCGGGCGCGGCTGGGCATCGGATATCTTCCGCAAGAAGCCTCCATCTTCCGTGGCCTTTCCGTCGAAAACAACATCCGCGCCGTCCTCGAGGTGGTGGAAAAGTCCCATGAGAAGCGCGAAATGGTGCTGGATGCGCTTTTAGCCGAGTTTTCCATCACCCATTTGCGCCGCGCCCCGGCTCTGGCGCTCTCGGGCGGCGAGCGCCGCCGCGTCGAAATCGCCCGGGCACTTGCCACCAGCCCCAATTTCATTCTCCTGGACGAGCCATTCGCCGGCATTGACCCCATAGCCGTCGGCGACATTCGCGATCTGGTCGTGCATTTGAAGGACCGCGGCATAGGCGTCTTGATCACCGACCACAATGTCAGGGAAACGCTCGATGTGATCGATCGTGCTTATATCATCCATGACGGGATGATGCTGATGGAAGGCGTCCCCTCGGATATTGTGGGCAATGAAGATGTCAGGCGCGTTTATCTGGGCAACCGGTTCAGCCTTTAATCATCTACCCAACGGATGCCCGGCATGGCGATAGCCCCCCGCCTGGAGCTGCGGCAGAGCCAGTCGCTGGTGATGACGCCGCAACTGCAGCAGGCGATCAAATTGCTGCAACTCTCCAACATCGAACTGCTTGAATACGTGGAGCAGGAACTGGAGCGGAACCCGCTCTTGGAAAGGGACGGCGAAGAAAGCGAGGGGGAAAGCGCCGAGACGGCGCCGGAAGATGATCCCGGGGTTCCCGCGGAGCAAGAATCCGCCGACCTGGAGAGCATCGATTTCAGCGATGATCAAAACCGCCAAACCCCCGGGGACAGCGCCCTGGATACGGATTACGACAATCAATGGAGCACCGACACGCCCGGCGACGCCGTTATTAACAACGTCGAGGGCGGCTTTGCCGACGTCGCCTTCGCCAACTGGGGCCGGGGCGGCGGGTTCGACGAAACCGTGTTCAACCTGGAAGAGGTCCTTTCCGGCAAACCTTCCCTGCGTGATCATTTATACAGCCAGTTGGCGATCGAGATCGACGATCCGGTTGACCGGATAATCGGCGTCCATCTGATTGAAGCCCTGGACGAGGCCGGTTACATCGAAGGTGAACTGGCCCCGATCGCCAATACTCTTGGCTGTGCCATGGACCGTGTGGAGGCGGCGCTCGAGCGGTTTCAACAATTTGATCCGCCGGGAATTTTCGCCCGCAACCTGGCCGAATGCCTGAGCTTGCAACTGCGCGAGCGCGACCGTTTGGATTCCGTCATGCGGACTTTTCTCGATAATCTGGACCTGCTGGCGAAACGAGACCTGGCGGGTTTAAGCAAAATCTGCGGGGTGGATGACGAAGACATCGCCGACATGGCGGCCGAAATCAGGGAGTTGGATCCGAAACCGGCGCTGGTCTTCGACCAAACCATTGCCCAGCCGATCACTCCCGATGTTCTCATGCGGCCGCAGCCGGGTGGCGGCTGGATCATCGAGCTCAATCCGGACACCTTGCCGCGTGTGTTGGTCAACAACACCTACCACGCCCGTATCAGCCACGCCACCAGCTCCAAGGAAGATCGGCAATATATCAACGAGTGCTTTCAGTCGGCCAACTGGCTGGTGAAATCCCTTCACCAGCGGGCGACGACCATCCTCAGGGTGTCGACCGAAATCATCCGCCAGCAAGATGGCTTCTTCGCCAACGGCGTGCAGTCTCTTAAGCCCTTGGTACTGCGCGATATCGCGGAAGTCATCGATATGCATGAAAGTACCGTCAGCCGCGTCACCTCGAACAAATTCATAGCCACCCCGCGCGGCATATTCGAACTCAAATACTTCTTCACACCAGCGATCGCGTCATCGTCGGGCGGGACGTCTCATTCCGCCGAAGCGGTGCGCCACCGGATCAAGGCCCTGATCGACGGGGAGGCCGCCGAGAAAATTCTTTCCGACGATGGGATCGTTTCGATACTGAACAAAGAAGGAATCGATATCGCCCGGCGAACGGTTGCCAAATACCGGGAATCTCTTGGTATTCCCTCTTCCGTGCAACGTCGCCGGGAAAAGAGGCATGGCTTTTGAACGAAGCGGGTTTCGTACTTGACACTGGCGGGACAGGCCACTAATTTCCGGGCCTTCGCAAACCACGGTAAGGGAAGGGTTGCGCCAAACTTCGGGCTTTCCCTTCCTTCCAGTCGGCGTAAACCTCGCGAATCCGGACAGTTCTGAGGTCTTATTCGGTCGGAACTGCATACTTTCATGAACATATCCATCAAAGGCAAACATGTGGATGTTGGCGAGGCCTTGCGCGGCCACGTCATGGAAAATCTGACCGCCACCGTTGCCAAGTATTTTGAAAGGGCCATGGAATCCAGTATCGTCTTCTCACGCGAAGGGCATTTGTTCCGCGCCGACATCTCGGTCCATGCCCGCCGCGGCACGGTGATGCAGGGCCATTCCACGACCGATGACGCCTACACCGCCTTCGATAAAGCGTTGGATCGTGTCGCCAAGCAGCTCAGGCGTCACAAGAGACGCCTTCGCGATCATCATAAAAGCCAACCCAACGTGGAAACTTTACCGGCCCACTATTCGATCATTGCTTCGGCGGGCGAGGAAGAAGGGGAAGTGTTGGCTGATGCCAAAGCCGTCATCGTCGCCGAAATGCCTCATGAAATTGCCATCCTCACCGTCGGCGAGGCGGTCACGCGCATGGATTTGGACGATTCGCCGATAATGATGTTCCGCAACCGTGCCCACGGAGGTTTCAACGTGATCTACCGGCGCGGCGACGGCAACATCGGCTGGATCGATCCGAAAAATACCCAATAAACGTAGGTTACCGGGAAAAGCCATGGAGATCGCCGAACTGATCACGACGGAGAGCGTCGTTGCCAATCTGCGCGCGACTTCCAAGAAACAAGCTCTGCAGGACCTCTCCCGGCGCGCCGCCGACATCACCGGACTGCACGAACGCGCTATTTTCGACGTTCTCATGGAGCGGGAAAGACTGGGAACCACCGGCGTCGGCAATGGCATCGCCATTCCTCACGGTAAGCTGCCCAATCTGGCCACCCTCCACGGCCTGTTCGCCCGCTTGGAAAACGCCGTCGATTTCCAATCCGTCGATGAACAACCGGTGGACTTGATTTTTCTGTTGTTGGCTCCTGAAACGGCGGGCGCCGATCATCTCAAGGCCTTGGCCCGGGTCTCCAGGCTTCTTCGCGACAAGATGGTTTGTGAAAAGCTGCGCGGGACCAGTGACGCCGAGGCGCTTTACGCCCTTCTCACCGAATCGACGACAAATCAGGCCGCCTGATCCAGGGAATTCCTCGCTAGAGCAAGTCAGGATTGATCGCGCTCATGCGATCAACCGGCGTTCGCGGCGGATTGCGGCTCTCGCCGCAATCAGAGCGCATCGGGATTAAATGATCCCACTCAATCCCGATGCGCTCTAATCCGTTAATGGATGCTGACCGGCTCCAGATCGTGCTGGATCACCAAGGCATAAGCGGCCTCGCGGCCAGGCGCCAAGCCCAACTGATTGCCGTCGGCGGCATGAATGGCGTAAGCTTTCTTGCCGTCGATGACGACCGGCTTGACAAAGGCCACGTATTCAAGCCCCAACGACACCAAGTCATGGCGGGATATCCGCTGGAAGCGCTTGCCAGGGGTGGGATTGTCCGAACTGTTGTGGTCGTGTCTCATGTCCTAA
>DUZD01000157.1 GCA_013349695.1 Rhodospirillaceae bacterium | reverse complement strand
TACCCGCATCGCCGGCGCGTCCGCTCCTACCGGGAGAGCGGGAAAAGCGATCGTATGGGGTCAGGAATCCCGCCGGGGTGTACTAGCCACTTGGGTGGCCGGCCGTTGGCGCCGAGTCTGCCGGCGGCGACCGCAAAATTCCTCGACAATCTTTGACTTTGCGGGGTCCCCGACTTATGGCAAGGTCCAGGAACGGGTTTTGTCTTCAGCGGGCTGTGAAATGAGCAAAAACAAAACCGCCGCCATCGTTCTTGCCGCCGGTCTGGGGACGCGGATGAAATCGACCTTGCCAAAGGTTCTCCACCCTTTGGGCGGAGTTCCGATGATCCGCCACCTGATGGAAACCCTGGACGGCCTCGAGATGGAGCGGATCGTCGTCGTCGTCGGCGAGGACATGCCGGCGGTGGTTGACTCCGTCGCCCCCTGTCCGACCGTGACGCAAACGCCAAGACTCGGCTCCGGCGACGCGGTGCTGACCGCGCGGGCCGCCTTTGAGGGTTTCACCGGCGACGTGCTGGTGGTTTACGGGGACACGCCGCTGATCACCAAGGAGACTCTCGGCCGTCTCATCACGGCCCGGCGCGCTCCCCTCGATCCGGCCGTTGCCGTCCTCGGGTTTTGCCCCGCCGAACCCGGCCGTTACGGCCGTTTGATCCTCGCCCCGGACGGAACGCTGGAGGCCATTATCGAGGCCGGGGACGCGAGTCCAGAGCAACTGGCCGTCGGTTTTTGCAATTCCGGCGTCATCGCCGTCGACGGCAAGCGCCTTTTCCCGCTCCTCGAGAAGCTCGACAATGGCAACGCCGCCGGCGAGTACTATCTGACCGACATTGTCGCCGCCGCCACTGCCGCCGGCTTTGCCTGCGCCGTCGTCGAGGGCGCCGGGGATGAGCTGATCGGCATCAACACCCGCGTCGATCTCGCCGCCGCCGAGGCGATCGTGCAACGCCGCCTGCGCGGCCAGGCCATGCTCGGCGGCGCCACCCTGATCGACCCGGCCAGCGTTTACTTCAGTCACGACACCCTTCTTGGCAAGGATGTCACCATCGGCCCGGGCGTTGTCTTCGGACCCGGCGTCAGCGTCGGAAACAAAGCCGAAATCCGCCCATTTTGCCATATCGAGGGCACCTCCATCGCCGCCGGCGCCGTCGTCGGCCCCTTCGCCCGCCTGCGTCCGGGTGCCGACATCGCCGAGGACGCCCATATCGGCAACTTCGTCGAGATCAAAAACGCCGCCGTCGAAAGCGGCGCCAAAATTAACCATTTGACCTACATCGGCGATGCCCGGGTGGGAGCCAAGGCCAACGTCGGCGCCGGCACCATCACCTGCAACTACGACGGCTTTTCGAAGAGCCGCACCGACATCGGCGGCGGCGTTTTCATCGGCTCCAACACGGCGCTGGTGGCGCCGGTGAAAATCGGCGACGGCGCTATCATCGGCGCCGGCAGCGTCATCTCCGAGGATGTCGAGGCGAACGCCCTGGCCTTGACCCGCGCCGGACAAAAGAACATCAAGGGCGGCGGCGAACGCTACCGCCAGCGCCGGCGGGCGGCCAGGAAGCCAGGGACGAAAAAAACGGAGCACTAAGCGAATGTGCGGCATCATCGGCATTATCGGCAAAAGCGAGGTGGCGCCGCTGCTGATGGAGGCCCTCAAGAGACTCGAATACCGCGGCTACGATTCCGCCGGCGTCGCCACCCTGGTCGATGGCGGCATCGAGCGCCGCCGCGCCGAGGGCAAGCTCGCCAACTTGCAAGACCTGCTCGAACGCCAGCCGGTGAGCGGGCGCATCGGCATCGGCCACACCCGTTGGGCCACCCACGGAGTGCCGAACGAAAAAAACGCCCATCCCCACGCCACCGACAAGGCGGCGGTGGTTCACAACGGCATCATCGAGAATTTTCAGGAATTGCGCGACGATCTGGAGGCCGGCGGCCGCCGCCTGGCCTCGGATACGGACAGCGAGGTGGTCGTTCACCTTATCACCCGCTATCTGGAGGAAGGCTTGGCGCCCGAGGCGGCGACCGCGGCCGCCTTGCGGCACCTGCAAGGAGCCTTCGCCCTGGGTATCGTTTTCGCCGGCCAACACGACCTGATGATCGGCGCCAGACGCGGCAGCCCGCTGGCCATAGGTTTCGGCGGCGGCGAGATGTACTTGGCCTCCGACGCCCTGGCGCTGGCGCCGTTGACCAGCAGGATCATGTACCTGGACGACGGCGACCAGGCGGTGATCACTAGCGCCGGCGCCACCGTCCATGACGCCGCCGGCGGCCGGGTGGAGCGGCCGGTCAAGCTGACGGCGCTCAGCGGCGCCACCATTGGCAGGGGCGGCTACCGCCACTTCATGCTCAAGGAAATCTACGAGCAGCCGCAGGTCATCGGCGACACCTTGCACGGCTTCGTCAATCCCGCCGCCCGCTCGATCACCCTGCCCGAGCTTTCCTTCGACGCCGCCGGCATTTCGAGGCTGGCCATCATCGCCTGCGGCACCTCCTTTTACGCCGGCCTGGTCGCCAAATATTGGTTCGAAACCATCGCCCGTCTTCCCGTCGACGCCGACATCGCTTCCGAATTCCGCTACCGGCAACCGGTTTTGCCGGCCGATGGAATGGCGCTGTTTATTTCCCAGTCCGGCGAAACGGCGGACACCCTGGCGGCGTTGCGCCACGCCAAGGCGCGGGGGCAGAAAATCCTTTCCATCGTCAACGTGCCGGAATCCTCCATCGCGCGGGCCTCGGACGCCGTCCTGAAAACCTACGCCGGGCCCGAGGTCGGAGTCGCCTCGACCAAGTCCCTCACCACCCAGTTGACGGTCCTGGCCTGCCTCGCCATCGCCTTCGCGCGGCGCCGCGGCGCCATCGACCAGGCAACCGAGGCCGGGCTGGTCGGATCCCTGACCGAGGTCCCGGCAAAGGCCGCCGAGGTGCTCAACCACGACGAACGCCTGCGCCAGCTCGCCCGCGAAGTGGCGGAGTCCAAGGGCGTGCTCTATCTGGGACGCGGCACCAGCTATCCCATCGCGCTTGAAGGGGCGCTGAAGCTGAAAGAGATTTCCTACATCCACGCCGAGGGCCACGCCGCCGGCGAGATGAAGCACGGCCCCATCGCCCTGATCGACGAGACGGTGCCGGTGATCGTCATCGCGCCGACCGACGAGCTGTTTGAAAAGACGGCTTCGAACATGCGCGAGGTCATCGCGCGTGATGGCCGGGTGATCTTTCTCAGCGACGCCAAGGGGGCGGAGAAGCTGGGCGATCTTGCCGCCGCCACCATCGTCCTGCCCGAGGTCGATGCTTTCGTCGCGCCGATCCTCTACGCCATCCCGGTGCAGCTTTTGGCCTATCACGTCGCCGTCATCAAGGGCACCGACGTCGATCAGCCGAGGAACCTGGCGAAAAGCGTCACCGTCGAGTGAGCTTCGAAATGGTGGGCGCCGTCCGCCGCATCATTAACGGACATTGAAAAAGAGCTTTGATTGACAAGATAACCACTACGGAGACTGCTGGAGTAGAGACGAAGCAACAATGAACTCCGGGCCAAACGCCTAAGCCGATTCAGGGATTGCTATTCTGAAACGATACGCTTCAATCATAATGGCTTGCGTGATAGGGGCTGCCTTGTCCCTGGCGGGGTATTTTATTGTCCTCGACCAGGAACATGCCGCCTCGAAAGCCCATTTTGAACATGCGATCCATAAGCACGTGGCTATTCTGGATCAGGGTCTCAACATCTCATTCTCGGCCCTTCGTTCCCTTGGCGGATTATTCCTGGCCAAGGAAAAAGTATCGCCTCTCGACTTCAAGCGGTTTATCGAACCTGTCCTGGATATTCACCCCGAGATTCAGGCCTTGGAATGGATCCCCCGCATCAAGGCTCCGGAACGCGCCGCCTTCGAGGCAATGGCGAGGAAAGAAGGATTCGCCGGGTTCCAAATCACCGAGCGAACCGAACAGGGAATGGTGAGCGCCGGGACGGACCGTGAAGAATACTTCCCGGTTTATCTTGTCGAGCCCTATGAGAAGAACAGGGCGGCCCACGGTTTCGATCTGGCCTCGTCGCCGACTCGCCTGAAGGCCCTTGAGATGGCCCGCGACACCGGCAAAATGGCTGCAACGGAACGGATCACTTTGGTCCAGGAAACCGGCGATCAGTACGGATTCCTGATTTTCCAGCCTGTCTATCGCGCTGGCGCTCCTGTCGATAGCGTTGAATCCCGGCGGGCGAACCTTATGGGGTTCACCCTGGGTGTCTTTCGTATCGACAACATCATTAATAACGCCATCGGCAGTTTTTCCAAACTCGAGCAATCGAGCTTCCATGTTTTTGACCACTCGGCCCCAGCCGGCAAGCAGCTCCTTTATCCAAAATCCTCCCCTATCGAAAACCGGGGCGACCTTGGCGATTCAAATTGCTTGGACGACCGACTTGACATTACCGGAAGGGATTGGCTGGTCACCTTCTGTCCTCCAGCAGGCGGTGTTGGTTATGTTGTATCTCATATCTGATCCTGGGTGACTTTGGGTTCCGGTCTGCTGCTTACCTTCCTGCTTGCGACTTACATGAGAATCCGCGCAACGGGGAAAGCCGCATTGGAACACGCGGCGTCGAAACGCTCGAAGAATCTTGCCGTTATCGCGTTGCTTGCCTTGGGTATGATTCTAGTGATTGCCTCCTGGATCACATTGACCAGGATCGAGGAGGAATACAAATCGGGTATCGGCAAATCACTAAAAGTGGCGATTGAATCCTCTCAACATGCGATACGCCTGTTAAACAAGAATCAGAAAGCGGCGGCGAAGCTTTGGGCCGGCAATCGAGAGGTCATCACCTCCGTCGAGCAATTGCTGCGGAACCCCAGGACGGCCGAGGCGCTGCTAAACGAGCCGGCGCAGTCGGAATTGCGGTCCTGGCTGAAACCGGTGTTCAGGACCATCGGCTATCGGGGATACTTCGTTATCGGACCGGACAACATCAACCTTTCTTCCAGCCGCGACTCAAACATCGGAATCATCAGCCTGCTTACCAAACAAGAAGAGTTCCTGGAAAAAACCAGGTCCGGCCAAACGCTTGTAAGCCTGCCTCAACCCTCCGACGTTCCGCTGATGGATGTCTACGGGGAAATGGTCGAGGATCTGGCGACCATGTTCGTGGCGTCGCCGATTCGCGGTGATTCAGGTGAAACCATTGCCATTCTCGCTTTCCGCATCGAACCTGATGTGTACTTCTCGTCCGTTTTCGAGCGTGGGAGGATTGGTGAATCGGGGGAAACCTATGCGTTCGATTCGCGGGGGTTGATGATCAGTGAGAGTCTATTTGCCGAACAACTTTCCGAAATCGGCCTCATCCCCAAAGGCAAACACTCGGACCTCAAGATTGAAGTGCGCGATCCGGGGGTCAATCTCATTGCCGGGGAGCGGACCCTCGCCCACCATGAAAAACAGCCCCTGACCCGCATGGCCCTGAGCGCAACGAAAGGCGAATCCGGGGTTGATCTGGAGGGCTACCGCAGCTACAGGGGCGTTCCCGTGGTCGGCGCCTGGGTTTGGGACGAGGAGCTTGGGTTCGGAATGACAACGGAAATCGATGCCTCCGAAGCCTTTGCCAGTCTGCGGAAAACAAGGATCAGCATTGTTTCGTTCTCTGTTTTTTCACTCGTCCTTTTGATCGTGCTGACCGCCGTGTTCACACGCAGCCAAAGACAACTTGCCGAGAGCGAGGCAAAATACCGCAACTCCATCGATTCGACTTTGGAAGGCTACTGGCTGGTCGATACCGAAGGCCGGATGCTGGAGGTGAACAAGTCGTTTTGCGAGATGCTTGGCCGCCAACCGGCCGAACTTCTCGGCAGGCGGCCGCCGGAGTTCGCCAGCGAAGAATGCCGCGCCCTCTATGAACGGATGGCATCCGAAATCGCAACCTCCGAGCACCGTCAATACGAGGTCGCCTTCAACAACAAGCAAGGCGAGGCTGTCCACACCAATGTCAGTTGCACCACCATTCGGGACCGTCAAGGCAAGGCCACCGGAGCCTTCGCCTTCATCGCCGATATTTCCGAACGCAAGAAAGCGGAGCGGCAACAAAGGGAAAGTGAAGAACGCCTTGTCTCGGCAATCAGCAACATCTCGGAAGGGTTCGTGCTGTACGACAGCGAGGACCGGATCATCCTCTGTAACGATCAATACAGGAGAATGCACCCCAACGCCTTTGATCTCATCATCCCGGGAGCAAAATTCGAGGACATCATCAGGGGTGGCGCCGAAAGAGGCCAGTATCCCGATGCCCTTGGCCGCGAGGAAGAGTGGGTCAAGGAACGCATGGAGGTTCACAAGAAACCCTTCGTCTCGTTCGAGCAGCGTTTGGAGGGGGAAAAGTGGCTGCGTGTTTTCGATAAACGGCTTGCCAGCGGCATGACCGTGGGTATCCGAGTCGATATCACCGAACTCAAGGAAGCCAAGGAAGCGGCAGAGGAGGCCAACCAGGCCAAGTCCGATTTCCTGTCCGCCATGAGCCACGAGTTGCGAACGCCGATGAACGCCATCCTCGGCTTCGGGCAAATGCTGGAGTTCAACCCCAAGGAGCCGCTGACCAAGGCCCAGAAAGACTGCGTTGATTACATTCTCAAGGGTGGCCAGCACCTGCTGGTACTGATCAACGATATTCTCGACCTGGCCAAGATCGAGGCCGGCAAGGTGGAACTGTCCATCGAGGATGTCTCGTCGGCGTTAATTCTCGACGAGTGTCTGCCACTGATAGCTTCAATGGCCGAGAAACGCGGCATCGATATTTCCGTTCCCGGTCCGGTGGCGGAAGTTCCAAGTGTGCGCGCCGATTACACGCGCCTCAAGCAGGTGCTGCTCAACCTGATGTCGAACGCCGTCAAGTACAACCGGAAAAACGGCAAGGTCACCATCAGCTTCGAAGAGGCAGCCGGCAATATGCTACGCATCGCCGTGACCGATACCGGCGAAGGGATTCCAGAAGACCAACAAAGCGAACTGTTCAAACCTTTCAGTCGCCTTGGCGCCGAAAATTCAGAGATCGAAGGCACCGGCATCGGCCTTGTCGTTAGCAAAAACCTGATTGAAATCATGAACGGTGCCGTCGGTCTGAAAAGCGAAGTTGGCAAGGGGTCCACGTTCTGGATCGAGCTGCCCCTGGCCCAACGCGATCACGGCGAAGCCGCCGCGACGATCGCCGCGGCGACGGCGCAAGTTGAGGCTGAGGGGCGGCTCCCCGGCATGAGCGGCACCCTGCTTTACGTGGAGGACAACCCGGAGAACCTCGAACTGATGGAGTTGATCGTCTCCCGCGTCGAGGGGTTGTCGATGATCTCGACCCATACCGGCGAGTTGGGGATAGAACTGGCGAGGGCCGAAAAACCGGACGTGATCATACTCGACATCAACCTTCCCGGCATGAACGGCATTGAGGTCTTGAAGAAACTCCGTGGTTACGAAGACACCAAGAACACTCCCATCCTGGCCCTCAGCGCCGCCGCCACCGAGAGGGACATCAAAAAAGGGATGGATGCGGGGTTTCTTAAATACCTGACCAAGCCCATTCAGGTTACCGATGTGGTGGATGCCATCAAGACCGCATTGGAGGCGGCTTGATGAACGATGTCATGGATAAAACCCCGGACGCCAACATCCTGATTGTCGACGATCAACCGGAAAACGTCCGACTCCTCGAGATGATGTTGTCCTATGCCGGGTATGCCAACGTGCAAAGCACCACCGACCCCCGGCAAGTGAAAGGACTTTATCAAGACAACGATTTCGACATCATCCTGCTCGATATCCGCATGCCGCACCTGGACGGTTTCCGGGTCATGGAGCAACTCTCGGACGGTATCAAGGGCGATTACCTGCCGGTCCTGGTGTTGACAGCGCAAAAGGACATGGAGACCCGGATCAAGGCCCTGGAGGCGGGAGCCAGGGACTTCGTCACCAAGCCCTTCGACAAAACGGAAGTGCTGAACCGCATATCCAACATGTGTACCGCACCCGGTTTCCCGGACACAAGTTTGTCATGCGGCGGGTCTGACTGACAACACCGCATTCCACTTTTCCCTGGCCTGATTGGGGCTCAGGAAGCCGTTCTTCTCGACCAG
>DUZD01000193.1 GCA_013349695.1 Rhodospirillaceae bacterium | reverse complement strand
CTCGATCCGGTAGCGGGCGAAGGCGTCGACCACCAATTGTTTCTGATCGCTGGTCGGCACTTCCTCGGCTTTGGCGTCGAAATCGAGAACCCGCTTGTCGAAAGCAACAACGTTCTGGATGAACGGTACCTTGAAATGAATACCGGGATCCCGAACCACGCGTACGGGGTTGCCAAACTGCAAGACCAGGGTTTGCTCGGCCTGATGGACCGTAAACACCGCCCCGAAGACGATCACGCCGAGGGCGACGACGACCAGGCCGATCACGGCTAGGGATGTTTTGTTCATTGGGTTGTCTCCCCGCCGCGCCTACCGAGCTCCCGCAGAGGCAGGTAAGGAACGACGCCGCTGCCGCCCATCTGGTTATCGATCAGCACCTTGTCCATGCCGCTCATCACCGATTTCATGGTTTCCAGGTAAAGGCGGCGTGTTGTTACGCTTTTATCCTGTAGGTACTCTTTGTACACGGAGAGAAAGCGTTGCGATTCGCCGCTGGCGATGGCGATTTTCTGTTGCTTGTAACCTTCGGCTTCCTTGACGATCTTCTGGGCCTCGCCTTCGGCCCTCTGGACGACCTCGTTGAGGTAGGCTTGGGCCTCGTTGACGGCGCGCTCCTTATCGGCGCGCGCCGCCTGGACGTCCCGAAACGAGTCGAGCACGCGGCCGGGAGGATCGATCTTCTGCAACTGCACCCGGGTGACCGAGATCCCGGCGCCGTAATCATTGAGGATACTCTGGATCAGAGTCTTGGCTTCATCCTGAATCTTGACTCGCCCCTTGGTGCGGACGAACTCGAAGCCCGATTTGCCGAGGAGCTCGCGCATGGCGCTTTCCGATGCGTCCTTGACGGTCTGCGCCGGGTTGCGGATTTGAAAGAGGAATTCGCCGGCATCCTTGATCACCCAGAAGGTGACGAACTGGACGTCGATGATGTTCTCGTCGCCGGTGAGCATCAGGCTTTCTTCGATGACGTCACTCCTCGCCCCGCCCTGACGCTGACGCCTCGCCTCCTGGGGCGTCTCGAAGCCCGCGCGGAAGCCGACATTGGTCAGATTCTCGCGGGTTACCTTCGGCTTGTAAACGGCGCCGATGGGCGCCGGCAGGTTGTATCTCAACCCAGGATCGGTCGTCGCCACCCATTTGCCGAAAATCAGCGCCACCCCCTGCTCTTCCGGCTGGACGCGGTAGAACCCGCTGGCCAGCCAGAAGGCGAGCGCCACCAAGCCAATGAGAATTAAGCCACGCGTTCTGCCGACGCCGCCCGGCATGACACTTTTGAATCGGTCCTGGCCGCGCCGCAACAGCTCTTCGATGTCCGGCGGCCGCGGACCGCCTCCTGTCGACCCGCTGCCCCAGGGTCCCTGTCCGCCGCCGCCTTTTGGAGTCCACGCCATGATGATGTATTCCCTCTGACGATCCCGGGATATCCCTTTGTAAGGATCGCCTCTTGTATTTTTTGCTTCAAATGTTAATTCGTAAAGTCGAGTGGATTTATCTTATAGGACAGCTTGGCGGGCGGCGCAATGCGCTTTGCGACCGTGACCGCCCGCATGGTTTCGGCCAAACTAATAGGGAGTATCAGGCATGACGCAGGTCACCGAGCAACAGATTCTAAAGGCCCTGAAACAAGTCTCTGACGCGGATCGCGGCCAAGACATCGTCAGTCTAAACATGGTTTCTGGCCTGCGAATCAAGGACGGCCACGTCGCTTTCACCATCCAGGTCGACCCCGAGCGCGGCGCCAGTATGGAACCTTTGCGCAAGGAGGCGGAAAAGACCATTCACGCGCTCTCCGGTGTCATTTCGGCGAGCGTGGTGCTGACCGCCGAACGGCCCGCCCCCGGCGGCGAGCCGGGCGCCGAGGAAATGACGGAACCGGCGGACGAAATCGAAGCCCCTGTGCTGCCGGACGTCAAGTCCATCGTCGCCATCGCCTCCGGCAAGGGCGGGGTCGGCAAGTCGACGACGGCTGTCAACCTGGCCTTGGCCCTGGCCGCCGCCGGGCACAAGACCGGCCTTCTCGACGCCGATGTCTATGGCCCGTCGATTCCGCGCATGTTGGGCATTTCCGGGAAACCCGTACCGACCGAGGAAGGCGCCCTCGAGCCGATGGAAAACCACGGCGTCAAATGCATGTCCATGGGTTTCCTGGTCGAGGACGAGGCCCCCTTGATCTGGCGCGGGCCGATGGCCCAGTCGGCGTTGCAGCATTTGCTGCGCGATGTCAACTGGGGCGAGCTTGACGTGCTTGTTGTCGACATGCCGCCGGGCACCGGCGACATCCAGTTGACCCTCGTCCAGCAGACTCCCTTGACCGGCGCCATCATCGTCTCGACCCCCCAGGACATCGCCCTTTCCGACGCCCGCAAGGGCATGAACATGTTCCGCAAGGTGGACGTGCCGGTGTTCGGCATCGTCGAGAACATGAGCTATTTCCGCTGCCCCCATTGCGGCGAACGCTCGGAAATCTTCAGCCACGGCGGGGCGCGCCAGGAAGCGGCGCGGACGGGCATGGATTTCCTGGGCGAGATCCCGTTGGACATGGACATCCGCGAGACTTCCGACGGCGGCCACCCCATTGTCGTTTCCAAACCGGACAGCGACCACGCCAAGGCCTACCGCGCCATTGCCGCGAAAACCTGGGAAAAGATCGGCCTCGCCTTGCAAGAACGCCAAGCCGAAGCGCCCCCGAACGAAACCCAGTAATCAACCGGAATGGCTCGCTTTGCGCCCTTCGGATAGGTCGGCAACCATCGTTCGACCCTGCCTTAGCCGTTTCCTGGATGCTTGTCGGCGCCTCTTTTCTGCTACCCTCCGGGGCGATGTCCGGCCATTACGGTTTGCTCGCCGACCTGATCGGCGCCGTCCATGCCCTGTTTGTCCTTTTCGTCGTCGGCGGACAGGCGCTGATCATGGCCGGCTGGGCGCGGCGATGGGCGTGGACCCGCCGGCTCGTCTTCAGGGCCCCGCATTTAGCCGCCATCGCTTTCGTCGTCGTGCAAGCCTGGCTCGGCCGGTATTGCCCCTTGACCATCTGGGAAAACGAACTCCGGGAACGGGCCGGCGCCGAGGGCTACGGGAGCGGCTTCATTGCCTACTGGCTGGAGCGCTTGCTGTATTGGTCGTTTCCGCATTGGGTTTTCGTCGCCATCTATTCGCTGTTCGGCCTGCTGGTCTTGCTTGCGTTCGTTTATTACCCGCCGCGGCGGCGGCGGCGTTAGGGTAAATGCTGAAAATAACCGGCTGGCGCCGATCGAACTTGATACGCCCTGGCTTTGTCCGGAAAAATCGATTCATGGAAACCCGGCGCCACCAATTTCGCACCAAATCCTCCCGGCGCTGGCGCCGGCTGTGCCTGCCGGCGGCCGCCGCCGTTGTTTTGACGGCGGGCTTACCCGCTCTTTCGGCCGCCGCCCAACGCTGTCCTGGCGCCGCCGATCCCGTCGAGCTGAAATTTCAGACCTTCTCCGGCGAAGCGAGCTACCGGACCGGACACAGCCGCGGCGATCTTCAGCGCATCCAACGGAGACACGGCGGTCCGGGCTCGGCCGGCGGCTGGTATCCCCTCGGCCTGACCCTGACCGAGTTCAAGATGGACATGCGTTTGAACGTCAAGATCTATCCCTTGTCGAGGAACGGGTTTTGCGCCGTTCCGGAAACGCTGGACATCCGGTTGAGCTACCCCAACTTCACCGTCTACATCGACCGGAGATACCGCCGGGGAACATGTGAATACCGGACCATCCGCGATCACGAAGACCAGCACGTCGCCGTCTACCGGCAAGAGCTCGAGCGCTTCAAGCCTTGGTTCAGGAAACGTCTGGTGGCAATTATCCAGCGTCTGAAGCCGGTCGCCGTCGCCGACCCCGGGCGTGCCGCGACACTGGTTCAGGCGCGGATCAAGAACAAAGTCACGCCGCTGTTGAGGAAAGTGCAAGACGCCACCGACTCCGCCAACGCCCGCGTCGACACCCCGTCGAACTACCGCCTTATTCACTCGCGATGCCGGAACTGGAAAAAGTAATCCCCCGGACGGGCTCTCAGGCCGAAACGTCGATGATCGAGCCGGGCAGCAAGGGCGGGACGGACTCGCTGGCGGCCTGCCGTTGATCCGCCGCGTGGAGATCGATTTCATGCCGAATGTCCGTCTCCCGGTCTTCGGCTTCCTGGTCGGATACTTGCCGTACCAATAGCAAACGTTGGTCCAGTGCCCGTTGTTCGATGGCCGCCACTTGCTGCGCCTCGGCGTACTATTGGATCAGTTCCTTGCGCTCGGCAATGGTGTCGCGGTCGAACCGCTCCTCTTGCAGCTGATTAAAAATCGTGTTGTTTATCCGCCGATTGGCCTTCAGAACCTCCAGCGAAACATCCAGACGGTCTGACTGGTTGGAGGCCAATTCCGGCGGCCCGCCAACGAGTTCCCCGGCGAGCCGAGCGGACAACGGTTCCGAGGGCACGCTCCGCGCCTGTTGGGGACGATGTGGATCCTCCCGCCGCGCCAACTGGAGCTTTTGCTGCAACTGAGCGGTTTGGGACGCAAGGAGCGCATTGACGTCGACGCCGGGAGCTATGCTTGCCATCTTTTCCGTTCCGCTGGCGGCGAATGGTTTCAGGCGGCCCGTTTTCTCGGGCCGGACCTACAATTTTACCATTTTCAGCGCCAAAACGCAATCGCTGGAGGCCGCGGATCAGGCCAAGCCGGTTTCGTCCGGGCATCTCGTCGATATCGTCGCCTGACTTTCATCCCCGCGCCACCGGCAGTTCGTTCCAATTGGTGGTGTAGCGGGGCGATCGGTACGCCTGTTTCATCCGCCAGCCGCGATGAATGCCGGCGGCGCCGTAATGGAGCAGATCTCCCCAGCCGCGGGCACCGCTTCCGGGCTCCCCCCAATCCTTCCGGTTGATCCGGTCAAGCGCCTCCATCAGGCGGCCGCCGCGGCCGTCGTTGCTGGGCGCGAAGAGATTCGGCTGCGCCCGCCCGGCGGCGGCCAGGTCGAGCAGCATCACGCCGGCTTTCTTGTAGCGCCGCCGCCGCCGGAAGATCCCCTTCAGCGCCGCCAGCGCCGCCTTGGTGACGGCGCCCGTGTGATTGGAGGGCGACGCCAAGGCGACGGTGGCGGCATTGTGGTATTGGTGCCGCGCCGGACCGAAACGGCTGGTGGCGACGAAGGCGGTGACACTGCCGGCGGTGAGGCCGCCCTCGCGCAGTTTTTCCGCCGCCCTGGCGGCGAAGACGGCGACGGCTTGGCGCAGCTCCTCCTCGTTCTCGATTGCATCGCGGAAAGAGCGGGAAACGACGGTGGTTTTCCTGGCCGGCGGCTGGCATTCCAGGTCGAAACAGGCGACACCCTTGAGTTCCAACCAAGTGCGCGCGCCGGCGACGCCCATACGCTTTCTCACCCACGGCCCGGCCGCGTCATGGAAATGCAGCGCCGTTTCGATGCCGTTCCGGCGCAGCATCCGGGCGTAACGGTGTCCGATTCCCCAGACGCCGCCGATATCCGTGGCGGCCATGGCGTCGCGGCGGCCGGAAAGGCCCGTCAGGTCGAACACGCCGCCGGTTTCGGGATACCTCTTGGCGATCCCGCCGGCCAGCTTGGCCAGGGTCTTGGTCGCGGCGATTCCGGCCGACACCGGGATGCCTGTCCAGCGGTGGACTTTGGCCCGGATGTCCCGGCCATGGCGGCCAGCGCCCAGGCGCCGGAAGCCGGAAAGGTCGAGGAAGGCTTCGTCGATGGAATAGACCTCCACGTTGGGGGTGAATTCCGAAAGCGCCGCCATCACCCGGTTGGACATGTCCCCGTAAAGGGCGTAGTTGGACGAATAGACCCGGACACCATGCTTTTCGAGCAAGGGGCGGGCCTCGAACAACGCCGTTCCCATGCCGATGCCGAGCGCCTTCGCCTCGTTCGAGCGGGCGATGACGCAGCCATCGTTGTTGGACAAAACCACCACCGGCCTGCCCTCGAGGGCCGGATCGAAAACCCGCTCGCAGGAAACGTAGAAATTGTTGCAGTCGATGAGGGCGAAAACGCCGGTCATGGAAGCCGTCCGGATATTGGGGTTTCCCGGAGCCGCCTTTATCGCCGGTTGAACTGGCGGATCGAACCGGTGACCACGCCCCAGACGACGCATTCCATGTCGGCGGTGACGGAGATGGCGGGAAAATCCGGGTTTTCCGCCCGCAGGGACCATCCGTCGCCGCTTTTGATGAGCCTTTTCACCGTCAATTCGTTGCCGACGACGGCGATGACGATGTCGCCGGGCCTGGGGCCTACGCCGCGGTCGACGATCAGCAGATCGTTCGGGAAAATCCCCGCGCCGGTCATCGACTCCCCCTCGACGCGGATGATGAAGGTGGCGGCGGGGCGGCGGATGAGATGCGCGTTCAGATCCAGTTTGCCCTCGACGTAATCCTCCGCCGGCGACGGATATCCCGCCGCGACGGGCGAGGAGAACAGGACCACCGGCCGCCGGCACGATGTCGCGGCGGCGAAAACCGTACCGCCGCCCGGCGGTGTGGATTCACGCTTAAAACAGAACATAAAGTGAACATAACTGGAGGCACGGAGGAGGTCAACAAATAAATGGAAAGGGACGATGATTGGGGGGAGGGGAAACGGAGGAGCCGGCCGTTGCCGCGGCGGGCCGCGCGGATCAGTGCACGGACGCCAGTTCCAAGCCGTAATCATGGCAAGCGATGATCACATCGCCCATCGACCCGACCACTTCGAGGAAAGTGCCGTCGGCGCCGTAGATGGCATAGCCGGCGCCTTTTTCGGGACAAATTTTTTTGACGAAAATCAAATCGTCGACATGCCAGCTGGCGAAATCGTCGGCGGACATGACGTCGGCGGTCTCGGGTGCGCTGACGCCGTCTTGACATTCCACGTGCGGTTTCATGATGCGGGCCGTTTCAATAATCATTTTACACTTAATTATTATACACTATTTATGAATTAATAACAAATTGATAAGTAAAACCAATTTTATTAAAATTTTAATAAAATTGAGCCAATTGCATAACTCCTCCTGAACGAAGGCGGTTTTTCCCTGGCGCCTTGAATGCGTGTCGATTCGGTTTTTTTCTGCCTTTCAGCGGCGTGGTTTCGTGTGCGTGTGGGGTCTTGAATGTTGAATTCTCTTCCCATGTCTGAATGATTTTGCTGATCGGCGAATAGTGGTAGGCCCACCGCGCTGGCGATCTCACGCATGCTGTAGCCGTGTTCCCGGTAGGCGGCACTCATCCAGTATTCTAGGGACAGTATATAGTTTTCCGTATAAAAAATTATATACTGTCCCTAGATTCTGCTCGACGGCACCGGCCTGTTCTCGCAGTTGCGCCGGCCGGTCATCCTCAACGGCGACCGGATAGATAAAATTTTATTTAAATCCATATAAAATAAAAAATAAATATAAATATAGACAAATGTTTTTTTAGAAAAAATTTGCAGTTTGTGATCCATGTTACAGTAATAGAAAAATTTATATGCAATATATAATTCATTAAAAACGTCGATCAAACACAAGGAACCGTATCAATGATCCCGTATCGCACACTCCGCTCCGCCACCGCCCTTCTCGCCCTCGGCATCGCCCTGACCGGCTTCGCCTCGGTCTCCGAGGCCGCCAGCGTTAATAAGGCCCGCGCCTACCAGATCAAAAGCGCCCAGGCCGGCGTTCTGAAATACCAAGTAGCGAAGAATCCCCGGGCGTCCCTGCGCACCGTCAAAGCCGCCTCCCGGCGGAGCGTCGTGAAGAGACTTCCCCAGACCCAGGCACGATCTCGCGCCGCCGCCGTCCCCCAGACGCGCGTCGTGAACGGACTTCCCCAGGCCCAGCCGCGCACCCGCGCCGCCGGCAACGCGTACGGCCCGGACTACGCGGCCCAGCGCTACAACCTCACTACCCTCCAGGGCCGTCGGGGGATCGACCGCGGTCCGGGAACCGACCCGCGCGCCACCGCCTACCGCGGTTATCAGAACCAGGGCCGGGCGACAGCCATCCGCGGCTTCCAGAACCCCGCCCAGTCCACCGCCTACCGCGGCGGTGGTGTCGCAAGGTTGGTGGAAAATTGGAGAATTGGCGTAAGCTCCTGATTGTAAAACATTCAGAAAGGC
>DUZD01000173.1 GCA_013349695.1 Rhodospirillaceae bacterium | reverse complement strand
ATCTCGCGGCTGCCGTAGCCGAGTTCGGGGGGAACGGCGAAAACGGCGAAGCCCCCCATGACCGCGAGCAGGCCCGAGCTGTCCGGCGGAAGGGGAAAAATGCCCGAGGAGATTTAGAATATATCCATGTTGAAAAGAATCGGCGCCAGCCCGCTCCCCCGCCCGACCACCTACAGCATACAATGGCATTACCAACCATTTGGCATGGGCCAAAATGGGTGGCCGGGCGGGGGAGCGGGCTGGCGCCGACTAAACTTGAAATGCTCTAATGACGCCATCCGACGTTGCGGCCGAGCAGCACCAGCCCTTGTCGAAACTGCTCCAGAAACAGCCGCGGATGGCGCAAGCGCCGGACGACGGTCCTCAACAAGTAGCCCGGCCTCATATGGAACCGCCGGTTGAACCCGCGGCGCAGCGAAACGATGGTCTTGGCGTCCATGGTGTCGCTCGACACGGCCGTCACCTCTCCGCTCTGGTCCATGTTGGCCAGGGATTGGGATATCAGTCCGTCTTTTATCATCCCGGCCCGCAAGCCGGTTCCCTGCCGGGGGATGGCCGTATGTACGGAAAGGTAATCGGGATCGATCTCGCGGATGAAATCCATGGTCGCCATGACATCCCTTTCGTTTTCGCCCGGCAGGCCGACGATCACCGTGGCAACGATCTCGAGTCCGGCTTCCCGGCAAAGGGCGAAAGCTTCACGGACCTCTTTGGTGGTGAAGTCCTTCTTGATGTCGACGAGGGTTTCCGCTTTCGCCGTCTCGACACCCATGATCACCGTATGACAGCCCTTCGCGGCCATCCTCAAGGCGAGTTCCCGGTCGATGCGGTCGGGGCGGACGAGGCAGGTCCATCCGAATTGCTCCTTCCCTTCCGGCAACAGGCCGAGGAACTCCATCCCCCGTTCGCGGTCGACGGCGAATGTCTGGTCCCAGAGGATGAATTCCCTGATTCCGGCTTTTCGCAGTCCGTCCAATTCCGCCGCCACCTCGCCCAAGGGGCGGCGGTGATAATGGAGCCCGGCCATGACGCAGAAGGTGCAGCGGAAGGGACAGCCGTAATCGGTAAGCAGACTGGCGAACGGCCGTTTGCGGGCGAAAGGGAACCGGTAGGGGATGGCAAGAAAAAGTTCGTGCGGCGGCCGGCCGGCGGAAACATTCCGGTTCGGATTGCGCCCGCCGGCGAGGACCTCTTCGCCGTCGCGGTAAATCAGATCGTCCAGGCCTTCCCTTTCGCCCTCGGCGTAGCGGACCGGCGATGAAGAAGCGAAGTCCAGACAGGCCGCGTCCAGTAGGCCCCGCTCGACCCATTGCCGCCCGTGCTCGATGAGAACGTCGCCGCTGCCGATCAGAACGGCGTCCGGCAGAGTCTGGCGGAGGGTAGGAAGGAAAAGAGCGTCTTCGCCGGCCGATACCGCCCCGACCAGGGAAAAGACCGCCCGCGGACCGATCTGGCGCGCTCTTTCGAGGACCCGTTCCGGGGACAGGTTCTCGGCGATGGCGTCGATCGCGGCCAGTTGCCAATCCCGCTGGCGGAAAATGCCGCCCGCATGCAACAAGTCTATCGGCGGAAATGTGTAGTTCGTCCGCGATGTCTTGCTACAGTAGTAGTCGCGGATATAAACCTCCTTTCCTGGCGGATTGAGAAGAAGGGCCGTACGTGCCGATTCCATGGAAAAAACCTCGCTTGCGGGGTTGCGTCAGGCTGGCGTCGCTTCAACGCATCGAAAAAATGCTCGGCAACATCGTCTGTGCATTTCTCAGCGTTCCAGCGCTATTGCTTCGTCATCAAGCCTTGCCTGATCCCCGGAACGTCAAAAAAGTGCTGGTGGTTAAATTCTTTGGCATCGGCAGCTTGGTTCTGGCGACGCCGTTTTTCCGGACGGCGCGGAAAACCTTTCCCAAGGCCGAGATCCATCTACTGACGCTATCAAGCAACAACGACATTATCAAGATGATCCCTGATGTCGACCATGTGCATTTCGTGCATCTGGGGATAAACGTAGTGACCGCGGTTTTGGCTTTTGTGGCATGCCTTTTTCGCGTCAACCGCGGCGGCTTCGACGTCCTCATCGACATGGAGTTCTACACGCGGGCTTCCTCGGTGGTGACGTTCGCCTCCTGGGCGCCGGCGCGGGTCGGCTATCATTCCCGCGGGGTCTACCGCGGCGCCATTCATAATTTCCGTGTTCCCTTTAATATTTACTGGCATGTCACCCGTAACTTCATCGGCCTGCTGGCCCCTTTCGGGGTGGAGGTGCCGGCGACGGCGGCGGCGCCGAGACTGAAAATCCCCGCCGACGCGGCCGCCCAGTCGGCGGAAGTGTTGGCGCCCTTCGGCGGAAAGGGCGTCCGTTATCTGATTGTCAATGTCAATTCAGGCGAGCTGGCCTTCGAGCGGCGCTGGCTGCCGGACCGTTTCGCTGATCTGACCTCGCGTCTCTGCGGGAAGTATGATCTTTTCGCCTTGTTCGTAGGCTCTCGGGGCGAACGGCCGTACGTCGAGACGGTCGTTGAAAGAGTCGTCGAGGCCGGCGGCCGAGCCCACAATCTGGCCGGCGATTTGACCCTGGAGTGTCTCATCGAGTTGTGCCGAGGCAGTGTCCTGACCATCTCCAACGATTCAGGCCCGGTGCATTTGGCCGCCGCCGCCGAGGCCCGCGTCGTGGCGTTTTTCGGGCCGGAGACGCCGGTGCTGTATGGCCCCATCGGCGACAATCACCTTGTTTTCTACGAGCACCCCGCTTGTTCGCCCTGCATCACCGTCGAATATGGAAAACAGTTGGATTGCTGGCACCAAACGCCTTTTTGCCAGGCGGCGATCACCGTCGACGATGTCATGCGACGCATTGAGAATCATTACGGTCCGATTTTGCAAACCGAGAGCGCCGGATTCGATAAGGCGGCGGGGAAATGACGATAACAGGATTTGCCGCGAACCCAGCCGGGATTGCTCCGTTTACCCTTGATCGCCCGTTTGGCCGCCGCCATCGGGGCTTGGAAATCGGCGATGTCGCCAGCCTGGGTTTCCGGCGGCATTCCGGGTCCTCCAGCCCACAAAAAAGCCCGCGGCCGCGGGCTTTCGCGCTTCCCCCGCCGTTACCGGCCTTCAAGCTTCAAGATCGACGACCTCGACGGCATGGCTGATTTCCGCCGTCTTGGCGAACATGATCGAGGCCGAGCAGTATTTTTCCGCCGACAGTTGCACAGCCCGCTCGACCTTGGCGCGGCTCAGGTTGCGGCCGCTGACCACATATCGCAGGTGGACGCGGCGAAACACCCTCGGTTCCGTCTCGGCCCGTTCCGCCTCCACCTCGACGACGCAATCCTTAATCGGCTGGCGCGATTTACCGAGGATATGAACGACGTCGAAAGCGGTGCAGCCGCCCAAGCCCAAAAGCAGCATTTCCATCGGCCGGACGGCGAGCCCGCGGCCACCGGCAGCGGGATCGCCGTCCATGACAACGGAATGGCCGCTTGCCGATTCACCCAAAAAAGTCCGCTCCTCGACCCATTTGATTCGCGCTTTCATGGTGACGCACCTCCGTTTATTGGAAAGCTGGAACATGTCAAGATTGGTCGCCGCCGGCGCTTTTCATCGCCCAGGCGATGGCCTTTGGGCGGCCTCTTTGAGAACGTCCAACGTCCGGGCGGCGGTCTTTGGCCATGAGAAGTTGCCGGAATTGGCCAGCGCCCGCACCCCCAGTTCGCGGCGCAACTCCGCGTCCTCCAACAGCCGATCCAATGTCGCCGCCATGCCGCCGACGTCCGCCGGATCGAAAAACAGCGCCGCGTCGCCGACCACTTCCGGCATCGCCGCGCTATTGGAAGAAGCAATCGGCGCTCCCGAGGCCATGGCTTCGACCAGGGGGTTGCCGAAGGTCTCGACGCTGGAGGGAAAGACGAAGACGGCGCAACGGCGGTAAAGGCCCGCCAGCTCGTCCGGCGAAACCTGGCCCATAAATTCGACATGTTCATGCAGCCCTTGCCGTTTGACGATCTTCCGCAAGGAGTCGAAATAACCTTTGTCGATGGGCCGGCCGGCGATTTTAAGTTTGATGCCCGGGCGGACGGCGCGCAGCTTGACCAATGCATAAAGCAGGTTTCTCAGGTTTTTTTGAACGTAGATGTCGGAAACGGCAAGCAGGAAGTCTTGCCGCTCGATATTGGCCGGCGAAAAAATCTTGGCGACGCCGTGCGGAATGATGCTGATGCGCTCTCCGACAAGCCGCAACAACCCGCCGCCGGCCGAACGCCGGGCGTAGTTGGAAACGGAAATGGCCCGCCGGCAGACGAGCAGGGAAAGGGCCGTGCCAAAATATACTCCCATCCAATAGGCGATCTTGGCCGGCCGGCGTTCGACAAAACCGACACTGAGCGCGTTTCTTAAGAGGATGACTGGATTGGGAGCTCGCAGCGGTCCGTAATTGGCTGGCGAAAAAGTCACGTCGGCGTTGATGCGCCGCGCCAGCCTGGGCAACTCATACTGTTCCCAAAACGCCAGCCGCCAGAAACCCGATTTGAAGGAAAGGCAGTGGACTGAAACGTTGTCGAGATCCTTGGGCAAGATGCCCCGCTGATCCTCGTGGATGCAAAGGTGGAGCTCGACAGCGGAATCGGCGGCCAGAAGAGGCAACATGTTTTGCAAATAGGTGACGCCGCCGCCGCTCTTGGAATGCAGCCCGTTGACCAGGATACGGATAGGACGGTGGCTGGGCGGAACAGGATAGAGGACGGCGTCCTTCGCCAGGACCGTTTGCAACCGCCCGAGAATGGCCCCCACATGATGGCCCCAGGTGTAACGCGCCAAGGCCCGCTGGCGAGCCTTGGCGCCGGCGGCCCGCCGCCATGCCGGGCTGTCCACCAGAAACCGCAAGGCCGCCGACAGCTCATCCGTGTCCTCGGGCGACACCAGAACGCCGCACTGCTCTTCGTCCGGTTGCTCCGCCGCCGTGGCAAGGTCATCGACGGATGGGCATCCCTTGAGCACCTCGCCGATCTGGTATAAGTCGCTGGCGATCACCGGACGCCCGGTGGACAGGTATTCGAACAGCTTGGTCGGCGAGCCGAAAAATGCCGAGCCGTCCGGGTTGGGAATGTGCGGCGACAGCAAGATGTCGGAAGCCGCCATGAAAAGAGGTGTCTCTTCCTGGGCGATCAGGCCGGCAATAGTGAAAAAGGAATGAAGTTCAGGTGCCGCCAAAATTTTTTCGACGTCCGGCCGTTTGATGCCGTCGCCGATGAAAAGTACGTGCAATTTGCTCTCGGCCAGCCATTCCACATCGGTCTTGGCCAGCTGGCGCAGGGTTTGGGCAAGGATTTCCGCACCGTGCCAATGGCCAAAGGTGCCAACGAAGGTGGCGACCACGGCATCGGCTGGAATATTAAAACGTTGACGGGCCATGGCGATGTCATCCGGCGAGAACCGATCGGGGTCGAAGATGGTCGGATCGACGCCGTTGGGATAAGCGAGGATGCGCTCCGCATCGATGCCACCGGCAATCAGTTCGTTACGCAGAACATCCGAAACGGTGACGACCAAATGAGCGTGACGGAGACTGGCCTCTTCCGCCTTTATCGCCAGTTTCTCAAAGGTCAACGGCCGGCCCCAGTTGTGGGCAAGCCACGCTTCCGAGCCGTTGTATTCCATGACCAGCGGTAGCTTCCAGCGGCGCGATAGAATCACCCCGGTGAAGTTGCCTTGCGATAGGCGCTGGTAGATGAAGCCATAGCTCTCGGAGTGCAAACCAAAGATTTTTTTACTGAAAATCGCGTTATGGCGATAATGGTTGATTTCGCGCGGCACCACGTAGCGAGGTGGCGGCTTCACCGGAAGAATCGTCAGGGCTTCGCTTTTGGGCAGCGCTACCGGTATTTCGGCCGAGGCGAAATCGACGCCATAGTTCCTGCTTAGCAAGCCGCCGATGACGCCAGCCGTATGGGCGATGGAACCGCCCGCTTGCACGCCGAGCCAGAGGTTCGTCTTCAGGTAAAGAACGCGCTTGACGGCGTTGTCGATGACGGCGGTACGCGCGACTTTCAGCAGCCGGCCCAACCGAAACCAATCCACCAAAAGGGTGATAGCGCCGCCAATGAGGCCTCCGAACATGAGCAGGGCGCCGCCAATGCTTTCCAGCCGCCCGAATTCCCGGGTCGAGAAATCGGGCTCCACCACGACACCTCGCGAAGGGTTGGAAATCAGGCTGAGAATCTTCAACAGCGGCAGGAGAACCCGGCTAGTCTCGTCGACCACCGGCAAATAAATGGTCTCCGCTTGCAACGACAGGAAATACTTGAAGATATCGAAATAGCTTTCCGCCGAGATGTTGGAGACAACGATGTGCACCGGCCGATCGCCGACCTTATCCCTGAACCGGTCCATATAGTCCGTGGTCAACGGGTACTGGGTGAGGAGGTAGCTGCGGCCTGTCATCAAGGAACACCCTAGCCGACGGAAGCGCCGGCGATCCAGTGGTCGTGCCAGGCGGCAAGGTTGAACAGGGTCCACAGATGCAGCGCATGATCCCGCCGGCCTTGCCTGTGGTCGCGGAACAGGGCGGCGATATACCGACGGTCGAAGATATCGCGCCGCAAAAGATCCGACTTGAGAACCGTGGATTCCGCCTGATGCCCGAACGGTCCCCTCAGCCAATCCGCCATCGGCGCGCCGAATCCCATTTTCGGGCGGTCGATGATGTCGGCCGGCAGCAATCCTTCGAGTGCTTTCTTGAGCAGATACTTGCTGGTGCCGCCCTTGACCTTCCAGTTCCCGGGAATGTCCATGGTGAACTCGACCAGGTTGTGATCGAGAAAGGGCACACGGCCTTCGACGGAAGCGGACATGGCGATCTTATCCACCCGCATGAGCAGGAGCTCCGGCAGGCGCAACCTGAATTCGGCGTGGATCATGCGGGTGAGATCGTCGCGTCCGGGATGGCGGCGGTCGAACGGGGCCATGAAGGAATTGATGACGGCGGCGCTGTCGGCGGCGGCGGCGCCGGCGATGTCCAGGCCGGCATCCGCCAGCACCGGCCATTCCCCACCCTGGATCTTCTTGCTCATGAGGCGTTTCTTGTGGACGTTCCAAAAAGCGTTCGCGCCGCTCCAAAACAACTCCTGATTCCTGGCCGCGCGGCCAAGAACCTCGGCATAACGCTCGAATGCCGGAAGCCACCGCGCCAGCCCTTCGGCGGCGGCGGCGGCGGCTTGGCGCAGAGGGCCGGGGGCGAAACGCAGGTAAGGCCGCCAGAAGGTCCGGTACAGACGCAAAAAGGTCATGTAGCTGGAATAACCACAGAACTGCTCGTCCGATCCCTCGCCAACCTGGACCACGGTGACCCCGGACTCCTTGGCCAGCTTGGAGACGAAATAAAGCGGTATGCAAACCCAATCGGCTATGGGCTCGTCCTGGTGATGCACCAGGTCGTCGAGATACCCCGTCATGTCGCCCTCGTCGATGAGGACTTCGTGGTGATGGGTCTTGAATTCCCCGGCCACCCGTCTGGCGTATTCCAGTTCGTTCAGGTGGGGATGATCTTTAAAGCCGACGGTAAAGGTTTCGACGGGGCGATCCATCAGCCGGCTCATCAAGGCGACATTGGCGGACGAATCGATGCCGCCGGACAGGAAGACGCCGAAAGGCACATCTGCCATCATGCGTTTGCCGATTGCCGCCTCCAGGCGTTTGCGGATGCCGTCCGTGTAAAAACGCTCTCGCTTGGCGTCGTTGAGATCCGCCACCTCCGCCGCTTCGATGCCGCGGCCGGGAACCGCGTCCCAATAACGCCGCGCCGACATGCGGCCATTCGAGTCGACCTCGAGCAGGTGGCCGGCCGGCAGCTTGAAAATATCCTTGAACATGGTTAGCGGCGCCGGCGCCACCAGGAAACTCAAGTAATGATTGAGCGCCGCCGTCTCCACGTCGCGGCACACCCGCCGGTCGGTAAGCAGGGCCTTGATCTCGGAAGCAAAAAGGAAAGAGCCGGGGATTTGCGTGAAATAGACCGGCTTGATGCCGATCCGGTCGCGGGCCAGCGTCAGGAGATTGCGCCCAGCGTCCCAAATCGCCAAGGCGAACATCCCGTCCAGCCGCCCGGTCAGCCCTTGCGCGCCCCATTCCTCGTAACCGTGGACGATGACCTCGGTATCGGCGT
>DUZD01000179.1 GCA_013349695.1 Rhodospirillaceae bacterium | reverse complement strand
CCGCGCCCCGACGCTTTTGGCGTTAATCTTTTTCGTCGAGTAGCGCCAGTGCCTGCAAGACACAGTTTTTCCGGGCCATCCATGCCGCTTGCGCCTTCCAGGACGGCAGGCCCTTGGGAACGGCACGAAACTTGATCAACTCGTCCTTGCCGTCAACGGTGAACCAGAACATGGCGTTGTCGGCGATAGGCATGTCCGGGGGCGCGGCGAAGGTCGGCGAGCCCGCGGGCCATTGGCCGTTCGCTTTCCACGACTGGTCCAACGTGGCGATATCAAGCCGCTTGGTCTTTCTCTCGCCGGGATGCCAGAACACGACGGTTGTCCCCGCCAGGTAGCACCAGTCCCCGGCGGTGCTCACGTCGACGGCCCAGGGGCCGGGCGGCGCGACGGGTTCCCCAGCTCCCTCGCCAAAATCCGGCTTGCGCGTGACCCCCAGTGGCTCGCTTGGTCACCAGTTCTCGCAGGACATCGAAGACTCCGCCGCCGCCTTTCGCCAGCCAGTCATCCGCCTGCCCCTCGAAGGGGCCGGCCAGAGTGAGCATAATGCCGTCCGGCGAAATGAGTGTGGCGCGTTGCCCGGCGGCTAGCTGGATCCGGCTGTTTCCGTCGATGACCTGCCCCGGCCGCAGGGACCCGTGCCGAGCCTCGAAGACGACGAATTCGGCCGCTTCGGCCGAGCCATGTTCATAGCAAGGGACGGCCAGGGCCAATAAAAAGAAAGCAAGAAGCCAAGTTTTGATAGCAAGCAAATGCCTCATTATCGTTCCCCAACTCCGCCGGGCCATCCATGCCGCCAATTCCACGGTACCATTGTACACTTCGTCCGGCGCCCGTCCACCAATGGCGAAAGGAGGGGAGGGGGGTCGATATTGACAGCGGGCCTGGTTATCAAAATATTGTGCCCATGCCCAGAGGCGTCACAGCAGCGTTTTCCGCCGATGGGCGCGATGATGGCGAAGGGAATTGGGGTTGCCGGTGAAGTCTATTTCGACCGTCGTGCTGGGACTGGATTGGCTTAACGAGCGCATTGGACGGGCGGTCGCCTGGCTGATTTTGCTGATGGCCCTCAACGTCGCCGCCGCCGCCGTTCTTCGTCACGTGTTCGGCGTCGAATTTATTTGGTTGCGGGAGGCCTATACGTGGATGCACGGGTTGGTCTTCATGCTCGGCGCGGGCTATACGCTGCTCCATGACGGCCATTTGCGTGTCGATGCCGTTTACCGGTCCAGGAACGCCCGCTCCAAGGCGATAGCCGACTTGTTCGGGGTGATTTTTTTCCTGATCCCGTTCATCGCGATGGTGGCCTGGGTAAGCTGGCCCTACGTGGCCGCCGCCTGGGAACGGTTCGATGGGGCGCGGGAGATCGGTGGCCTGCCGGGACTCTTTCTCTTGAAAACGGTGATCCTGGTGTTCTGCCTCCTGGTCGGGCTGCAAGGCCTGGCTTTGGCCGGGCGCTCGCTCCTGGTGCTGGGGGGCCATCCGGGAGCGTCAAGGCCAGGAGCACCAAGGCCAGGAGCACCAAGAAACGGCGGCTCAAGCGGTTAGGCCGCGGCGGCGATGGGGTTGGGGAACGATTGAAAGTGGAAACGCAAACGCGAACGTGCCGCTGGCTCCCGCTGACCGCCGCCTTGATCGTCCTGGCCGGCGTCGCGGCGCCGCTGAACCCAACGGGCGGCTTGGCCCAAATCGCCAAGGAAAGCCGCCTTGCCCTGGTCATCGGCAACAGCCGATACGACTCGGTTGCGTTGGCAAACCCGGAAAACGACGCCAACGCCATGGCCCGTACCCTCAAGTCGCTGGGATTCGATGTTGAAAAATTGACGAACGCGACCCGCACGGAGATGGAAAGGGCGATCATTCGTTTCGGGCGCCGCCTGAGGAAGTCGCGGGCGATCGGCCTGTTCTACTACGCTGGCCACGCCGTGCAGGTGGGGGGACGGAACTACCTCATTCCCCTTGGAAACAGCATCGAGACGGTGGAGGAGATCCGGGTCGAATCGGTCGATCTGGAATACGTCCTGGCGCGGATGGATGCCGCCGCCAACCCGCTGAACGTGGTGATTTTGGATGCATGCCGCGACAACCCGTTCGGATTCAGCACCCTGAACGTCTCCACGGGCCTCGCTTCGGTCGATGCGCCGATGGGGACGATAATCGCCTACGCAACGGCTCCCGGCAAGGTGGCGGCGGACGGCGAGGGAGGCAACGGTCTATACACGGGCCAGCTGATCCAGGCGATGGAGCTTCCCGGAACGAAGATCGAGGACGCCTTCAAGCAGGTTCGCCGAGAGGTGGCGAAACAGACCAACGGACTCCAGGTGCCATGGGAATCGTCGTCGCTGACCCGCGACTTCTATTTCAAGCCAGCCGAGACCGCATCCTCCCAGGCGCCTCCCGGCCAACTTACGGAGGCTGATGTCACCTTTTGGGAATCGATCCGCGAGAGCACCAATCCGGCCATGTTCAAGGCCTATCTTTGGCGCTATGGGACGTTCTCGGGCTTGGCGGAGGCGAAGCTGGTGGAGTTGATGGCCGCCAAGGCCGCTTCCCCGGCCCCTCCGGCCATGGTTTTCGACCTCGTGCCCATGGACGAGAATATGGTCGCGGTGAAGACGGCGAATATTCGGTCCCAGCCCTCGATCAACTCGGGCAAGGTCGGGACAATGTTGTTGGGTACGTCGGTCGCGGTGACGGGGAAGGCCCTGGTCGGCGAAAAGACGTGGTACCGCGTCGACAGGCCTGGTGGACGGTCGGCTTTCGTTTACGGCCCCCTCCTGGGCAAAAAGCAGGGAATACAGCGGTTCTTGCCGAAGATGGGGCCGGAGGTTCTCGCCCTGCTGATGGTTGCCGTGGCCCTCGGGTTTCTGTTTCTCGGCTTCCCCGCCGCGTTCACTTTCGGCGCCACCGCTTTCGCCTTCGCCTTGGCGGGGGTTGCCCTTGACCTCTTCGATCCACGGCTGCTGAACAATATCTCGTCGCGCTATTTCGGTATTATGATCAACGACATTCTGGTCGCGGTGCCTCTGTTCGTATTCATGGGGGCGATGCTTGCCCGTGCCAAGTTGGGCAAGCAACTGGTGGAATCGTTGGAGTTCCGGTTTGGGCATTTTCGAGGTGGTTTGGCCTTGTCGGCGGTTTTCGTGGGCATGCTGCTGGCCGCCACAACCGGCATTGTCGGTCCGACCGTGGCGACCATGGGGCTCTTGTTTCTGCCCTTCATGCTAAGGGCGGGATACAGTCCTCGTCTGGCCACCGGTACCATCGTCGCATCGGCAAGCCTCGGGCAAATTATTCCGCCCTCGATCATCCTGGTGCTGTTGGGCGATATCCTGGAGAACGCCAATACCGATGCCCAGCGGCTGGCCGGCGATTGGGCGGCCGAGCCCGTCTCGGTCGCCGACCTTTTTGCCGGCGCCGTGCTTCCCGGCTTGCTGCTGGCCGGTTTGTATCTGGGGTGGATCATCATCAAGGCGCTCGCCGATCCCCGCTCTTGTCCACCCGTGGCCGCCGGCCGAACGACCGAAGTCAGCCCTTGGCGCCTTTTCGCCCAGATGCTGCTGCCGCCCTTGGTCCTCGTCTTCGCCGTTCTCGGATCCATCCTTGCCGGCATCGCCACGCCGACCGAGGCCGCCGGCCTTGGCGCGGCCGGCGCCATTCTTCTGGCCGGACGTCCGGCAAAGTCGGTCCGCAAGGCTCTGAGGTCCAACCCGCCCGTCCAAAAACCCATTCGCCAAGCCCAACAAGCCGAAGAAATAAAAATAGAGACTTTGTTGGAGGGTGTGATCGGGCTTTTGCCCCGATGGTCACGAGGCCGGAAGCCTCGGGCCAAGGCGACAACCGTGGCCGGCAAGCTGATACCGGCGCCACCCGCCGGTTTCGAACTCCGAGGCGAACTGCCCGCTTTCGCCGCCGGGTTCAGTTTGCTGGGTCTTTTTGTTCTGGCCACGGTTTTCGATACTCGCTTGCCACAAGGCATCGTACCGAGTCTTGAGCTTGCTGTTTTTGCGATGGCATGTCTTTTGACGGCCGTTTTCGTCTACGGCCTCGCCGTCTGCTTGAGGCGGTTGCTTGTCAACGGCGCCTTGGTCGAGGCAATGCGCGCGACCGTCAGTGTCAGCTCCATGGTATTCGTCACCTTCCTTGGCGCGACAGTGTTCGTGCTGGTCTTCCGGGGGTTCAACGGAGACGATTTGGTGACGCGTCTATTCGCCGGCCTGCCCGGCGGGGCTTTCGGCGCCATGCTGGTTGTCATGGCCGTGATGTTTTTTCTCGGTTTATTCCTGGATTCCATGGCGATGATATTTCTCTTCGTGCCGATTGTCGCGCCGGTGCTGTTGCAGATGGACATCAGCCCCATTTGGTTCGGCGTGATGATCGCCATTACCTTGCAGACCAGCGTCTTCACGCCACCCCTCGGGGCCGCCTTGAACTATCTGCGCGGCGTTGCGCCGCTCTCGGTCGGCACGAAGGACATTTATCGTGGGATTCTACCCTTTGTCTTCCTCCAGCTGATCGGACTGCTGTTGATTGCCGCCTTTCCGGAGCTTGCCACATGGCTTCCGGCGGCACTGCCAAATTGACGAGGCCGCCCGGACGCCAAGTTGCGCGCCCACGAGATTCCTGTAAAGATGCCGGCAACGTGACAATCGCGATTATCTGGATGGTGGTAGATGGGCAAACTGGAAGATATCAGGCGAGAACGGAAGCAGGCGCACGCCAAGCTGTTGGCGCTGAAATCGAAAGTCTACGAGGCGTTTCTCGAGATGCGGGAGGCCGCCTTCGCGGACGGCGATTTGTCAAAAAAATACAAGGAGCTGATCGCCGCCGGCATTTCCGTTGTGATCAATTGCGAATCCTGCATGCAATGGCATATCGAGCAGGCGGCCATGGCCGGGGCGACCCGGCGTGAAGTCCTGGAGGCGGTCGAGGTCGGCATGGAGATGGGCGGCGGCCCGGTCGTCGTTTCCACAAGGTTTGCCCTGGAAGTCATGGATAGCGTTTTCGAATAGACTTTCATTCATGAAGGCTACGGGGGGCAAGGTTCATTTCTCGCCGACGACATAGGTACAGCCCTTGGGGCCGACGGCCGCCGAATGGACGGCCCCGGCGGGAACGTCGAAACGGCCGCCGATTTTATAGGTTTGGGTGCCCTCGGCGGAGGTAATGACGATTTCGCCGGCGAGGACGATATGGGCGGTCTCGCCGGGGTGTGTGTGATCGGGATAACGGGCGCCTGGCGCATCCGTCCAAACGAAAATGCGCCTATAGCCCTCCCTATCGAGTTGTTGTTTGACCGATTCCGGGTCCATGCGCCCAAGTCTCTGTCCTGGATTTAATACCAACCTGCGCCAACAGCCACAACGGTCCCCGCCGTCGGCCGGCGGCGGCACGGCTTGATCCGACAGCCTAAAGAATTCAGCGCCGTTGTCAAAACCCTGGTGTCGCCTTGGGAAAGTGGCTACATCCTTGATAAGAAAAATGTCCTTTTCCAGGAGCGGCATCAACGTGAACGAGACTGTCATCGGCGGCAAGCGCGTCTATCTCTACGATTGCACGCTCCGTGACGGGGCGCAGACCCAGGGCGTCGATTTCAATGCCGCCGACAAGCTGGCCATCGCCCATGAAATGGATCGCCTTGGCTTCGATTACATCGAAGGCGGCTGGCCCGGCGCCAACCTCACCGACGATGCCTTTTTCGCCAATCCTCCCAAGCTTGCCAGCGCCAAGCTCACCGCCTTCGGCATGACGCGAAGGGCTGGCCGCGGCCCGGAAAACGATCCCGGCCTCAACGCCCTTTTTTCCACCGGCATCCAGACCTTGTGTTTGTTTGGCAAAACCTGGGACTTCCAAGTGGAAGTGGCGCTGGCCATAGAAGCGGACGAAAACGTCGCGATGATCGCCGATAGCGTCTCTTTGGCCTTGAAGCGGGTCGAGGAAGTGGTCTTCGACGCCGAACATTTCTTCGACGGTTACAAGTCCAACCCCGATTACGCACTCGCCTGCCTGAACGCCGCCGGCGAGGGAGGCGCCCGTTGGATCGTTCTTTGCGATACCAACGGCGGCACCCTTCCCGACGAGATCGAACGAATCGTCGGTGATGTGGCCGAGCGGATTCCCGGCGACCGGCTGGGAATACACTGCCACGACGATACCGGCAACGGCGTCGCCAACAGCTTGGCCGCCGTTCGCGCCGGCGTCCGCCACGTACAAGGGACGCTCAACGGCCTGGGCGAGCGATGCGGCAACGCCAACTTGGTTTCCCTCATTCCCTCGTTGATGCTGAAAATGGGTTACCAAACGGGGATCGAGACGGCGGACCTGACCCATCTGACCCACATTTCGCGTGTCCTGGACGAACGCCTGAACCGGGCTCCCAACCGCGGCGCCCCTTACGTCGGCAAATCGGCTTTTGCCCATAAAGGCGGCGTCCATGTCTCGGCGGTGGAAAAGGACCCCCGCTGTTACGAGCACGTCATCCCCGAGCTGGTCGGCAACCATCGCCACATCGTCGTTTCCGACCAGTCGGGAAGGTCGAACATCCTGGCGCGATTCCGCGAGATCGGCCTCGATATCGACGCCGGCGATCCGAAGGTGGCCGAACTGGTGGACACGGTCAAGGAACGGGAGTTCCACGGCTACGCTTACGACGGCGCCGAGGCCAGTTTCGAATTGCTGGCGCGCCGGGCCTTGGGCGAAATTCCCGATTACTTCCGTTGCGCCAGCTTCCGCGTCATCGACGAGCGCCGCTGGAATGCCAAAGGCCAACTGATCACCCTCTCCGAGGCCACCGTCAAGCTCGAGGCCGGCGACCGGGTGGACATGGCCGTCGCCGAGGGCAACGGCCCGGTGAACGCGCTCGACGCGGCGATGCGCAAAGTGTTGACGCCGCTTTATCCGCAACTGGACGACCTGCGCCTGGTCGACTACAAGGTGCGCATCCTCACCCCCGGCGAGGCCACTGCCGCGGTGACGCGGGTGATGATCGAATCCGCCGACGGCCATGGCAGGCATTGGGATACCGTCGGCGTCTCCACCAACATTATCGATGCCTCCTACAACGCCTTGCGCGACAGCATCATCTACAAGCTGTTCCGGGACGGCGCGACGTTAAATCACCCCTGATTGCTTATGCCGGATGGTTGGTGAATGGCCGGAACGGATGGCGCCCGCCGCGGCCCGCAAGCGGACAAAGATGGCCCGGCCGTGGTTCTTGTCGATCCGCAGTTGGGGGAAAATATCGGCATGGCGGCCAGGGCCATGCTCAACTGCGCGCTTTTCGACCTGCGGCTGGTCCGGCCCCGCGACGGCTGGCCCAACGAAAAGGCCGTCGCCGCCGCTTGTGGAGCCGATGCGGTCCTGGATCGGCTGCGGCTCCACGAGACGGCGGCGGACGCCGTCGCCGACCTGCAACTGGTTTACGCCGCCACGGCGCGCCGCCGCGGCATGACCAAGGAGGTGGTGACGCCCAGACAGGCGGCAAGCGACATGCGCCGGCTGACGGCGGCGGGCGTGCGTTGCGGCGTCCTTTTCGGCGGCGAGGCGAAAGGACTCGGCAACGACGATGTCGCCCTGGCCGACGCGGTGCTGACGGTTCCGCTCAACCCGGGGTTCAGTTCCCTCAATCTCGCGCATGCGGTTTTCGCCATCGGCTACGAGTGGTTTCAGGCCACCGACCCGACGGCGGCGACGGCTCTGACCTGGCCCAAGGAAACCCGCCCGGCCAACAAGGCCGAGCTGTTTGCCCTCTTCGGGCACCTGGAGAAGGAATTGGACGCCTGTGGGTTCCTGCATGTGAAGGAAAAGCGCCCGGCGATGGTCCGCAACCTGCGCAACCTTTTTCAGCGCGCCCGGCTCAGCGAACAGGAAGTGCGCACGCTGAGAGGCGTCATCGCCGGGCTGGTGAAAGGCAAGACGGAGGCGGACTGAGGCCTGTCAAGTTTGATTGCAGTCACCCCTCTCACCGTCATTGCCGGGCTTGACCCGGCAAGGGAGCCCAACGTTTTCTTTTTTCGAATATATTTAAACGGCTTGCGCGGGCGATGGGGCGCGGTTGTATTCCTTTTCGTCTTTGCCGAGCGGCTTTCCCTTTTGCCGCTTGTCTTGTTAAGGTGTGATCGCTATGAATTTGAAGGTTATCTGGGGAATGTCGGTTCAAATCTTTTGGAAAAGGCGAGTTTC
>DUZD01000235.1 GCA_013349695.1 Rhodospirillaceae bacterium | reverse complement strand
ACTTTCCGCCATTCATCTCTTGCTAGTCATTTTGCCCCAATCCCAGGGGAACTCAAGGCCGAAGCCGCGCTTGGCGCGGTGCCGCGAAGCGGCAGCCTTGACTTCCCCTGGGATCGGGGCGACCCCTCCGGCAAGAAATGAATGGTGGAATTCAATGCCTGCCTTCGGGAGATAACCGTCGCAATTCCACTTGCAGCGTCGAGGAACCAAAATCTTTTTCGTCAGGCCGGAACCGACTGAAGCGGCATGATGATCCGGAACATTCTGGCGAGCGCGGCGCTGATACACCTGAAAAGATGAACGCGCCGGTTTCCCTACCAGATTAACTAAAATTGCCTCACTATCTGTTACTTTCTACCCTTTAACTATTATTTCTTTCCCCAAATATGTTTCCAGCCTGTTCTATACTCATTAGTGACGGTTTTTTGTCTCTCTGGGTCGAGCCGTGGAGCAGATGACTTCTTCTCGGGCTTTCCGCTATCGGCCGTTTTTTTATCGGCCTGTTTCTTATCAGCCGGTTTCTTGTCAGCCGGTTTCTTGTCAGCCAAGGTTCCACCTCCTTAAATCAGCTTCCTTGCCGCCTCTCCATATATTCGCGGTGCCGGCGATCATCAATAGGAAACCCAAAATTCGGTTTTTTTCGACACCGCTGTTCCAGCCCTTTTTGACCACAACCGCACTGGTGAAATACAGCACGAAGCCGATATGGCGAAGGTCACCGATTCTCGTACTCGGCCTTGACCAGGACGGCTCGGGGGATGGCTTTCATTGACCGGGACCAGGTTTTCGCCGAAGACGAGACGGATCATGCCGTCCCCGAGCGCATCCGCGAGTTCGACTACGAGGCTTCCGTGGAGAACATCAAGCGCTATAACGAAATGCACGGCATGGCAAATGAGATAGGAAGGCTGATAGTGCTTTACGAAGAGGTTTGCGAAGGCGAGAAGTGACCGCCGGATTGAACGAGGAACATCCCATTTGACGGACATGAGTGAGTAAAACAAGATTGTAGATCGCCTTCGGGGATTCGTAACAATCTGGTTTTTCTTTAGAAGCTTGCTCCCTTAACGGCAATAAAATCATTCCGCCTCAAGAGCCATGCCCGCTCTTGAGACTCGGGCGCCAAGGCCCTAGATTCTCAGTATCCGGCCACCAAGAATTGGCGGGCCGCCTAGCGGAAAGAAGGAAAAGAAATGTTTTCCAAGTTCGCCGGCTCGAAGGTCATTCACCATCTGGATCACGTCAAGGCGGCCCTGGAGGGCGAGTACACCTTTCCGGTCCATATCAACATCGACCTGACCAATTACTGCAATCACCGCTGCATCTGGTGCTCTGGTTACGAGGGCTAGCAGGAGAAGGCCCACGGCGTCGACTTCGACATCGTCATGAGGGCGCTGACCACCGGCAGCCGACTCGCCCTCAAGGCGGTGACCCATATCGGCAGCGGCGACCCGGTGCTCTACAAGCGATTCGTCGACCTGGCGCGGGGGGTGCGCGGCCTCGGCCTCGACCAGGCGATGTTCACCAACGGCGACTTCCCCAAGGATTACTGCCGGCACATCCTCGACACCTTCACCTGGATCCGCTTCAGCCTCGACGCCGCGACCACCGAGACTCACAACCGGGTCCACGTCGGCCGGGGCTCGTTCCCGTCGATCATCGACAACATCGAATGGCTGGTGGCCAACCGGAAGGGACGCGATTTCTTCACCGTCGGCATCCAGTTCGTGCTCCACCAGAAGAACCACCACGAGCTGAAGGAGGCCGGGATTCTGGCCAAGAAGCTGGGTGCCGACTACCTGAATATCAAGCCGGTCATCAACCGGGGGGCCGTCGGCATCCGCACCTCCAAGTTCGACCTCGGCACGCGGCGGGTCGAGGAGGACATCCGGTGGATGCGGGAAAGCCTCAACGACGAGACCTTCGAGGTCGTCTACAAGCCCTACCAGTTTCAGATCAACAACACCCCCTATCACGAGGACGGCGCCCCCAACCCGGACTTCGTGCGTCGTTACAAGAGGTGCTACGCGGTGAACTTCGAATGGTGGATCGAGAACAGCATGGACGTCTCGGTCTGCGGCCCGATGAACAAGTTCGTCGGCAACCTGAGGGAGCAGAATATCGAGGACATCCTCGGATCGGAGAGATACCGGGAGGTGGTCGAGGCCATCCGCATCGACGAATGCTACCGCGGCTGCCGGCCCCATTACCTCAACGAGATCATGCACTCCCTCGACCATCCGGACTTCGCCTTCCACAAGAACTTCGTCGGATGACGGGAGCCGTCGGGACATATAGCTTTCGCCGAAAAAAATACTCCTGGGCGATCAGGTTGTAATAGGCATCGAGGCGCTGCATAAACTGGCGGAGTTCCGATCCGGCACGGCGCTCTGAACGGGAGACATCATGGACGACCTGGAAACCATCAACCGGGCACTGCAAGCCAAGGACGACCTCCTGACCAGCCGCTTCACGGTCCCGGAGATGCCGGTGACCTTCCTCATCGAGGCTGGGCGATGCGGCTCGACCGTGCTCATCCAGCTGCTCGGGAACGCCATGCGCCTGGGCTACGTCAGCCGGGTCCTCGCCAAGTACTGGCTGGCCCCCTACTGTGGCTGCGTCATGGAAAAGGAGATCCTCCGCCAGGAGGAGATCGCCGACTTCGACTTCCGTTACCAGAAGACCATGGGCCCCCACGAACCCAACGAGTGGGGATGGTTCTGGAAGCATTGGCTGCGTCTCGGCAAGGGGCAGTACTATTGCACGGAACCGGAAAGGATCGACGGCGCCGGCTTGTGCCGCAAGCTGGCGGCGATGGAATCGGTGAAACAGGCGCCGCTGTTCTTCGACAACGTCTACGCCAAGGCGAACCTGGATACCCTCCGGGGAATCATCCCGAATATTCTCGTCCTCCGCCTCCGGCGCGATCCCTACTATGTCTGCAATTCGCACCTCAACGCACGGCTGAAATGTTATGGCAACCTCCGCCGCCGCCAAGGCCACCCACCCCGAGGCATGGCCGAGATCGAACGGCTGGAGGACCCCGTCGAGCAGATCGTCGTCCAGATCAAACGGGTCATCGAGGAGATCGAGGAAAGCCTGGCGAAGCTTCCCGCCGGCCATATCCATACCGTGGACTACCTGGACATCGTCGCCGACCCGAAGGGAGAGACCGAAAGGTTCGCCGGTTTCCTGGAATCCCACGGCGCCCGTGTGGAGCGGCGGCGGAGCGCGCTTCCCGAGCGGCTGGAGAACAAGAACGATCAGGCGGTCTTCGTCCCCGAATACAAGGACCGCCTGGATCGATATTTCGACAAGCACTTCGGTTCGGCGGCGGTCTCCAGAGTGGCCATGTGAAGAGTAGGTGGAGAGCCGGACCACCCTCCCGCCAAGTGACCGAAAGGCAGGCCTTTCCCTAGTGGCCCGCAAAAGCGCCCGCCGCGGGCGTTCGGCCGCGAACCGGTGCCGGAAGACCTGGCCGCCGAGGGGGAGCGCTCCCTCAGAGGGAGCGCCTGAGCCTTTCGCCGAGGACCATGCGCCACTTCTTCAGCCGGCGGTGCATGTGGCGACCGCTCAGGCCGCCGATGGACGTGACCCCGTCCACCAGCCCCATCCCGGCCTCGATGTCGGCCCGGCAGGTCTCGTCCAGGCCCAGCTTGACGGCAACGGAGATCAGCTTCTCTTGTTCATCGAGATAGTCCTTCTTCCATTTGCCGAACGGGGATTCCCATAGCACGTCCCCGTCTTCGCTCTCCCGCCGGTAACTGGAGATGAGTCCCCACAGCCTGAGCGTCGCGTAGATCGACAGGGCTTCCGACAGGACTCTCCGTTCGTTGTCGTCAAGACCGTTCATTCCAACCCACCACCTTCTCGCCCAGTATAAGCAGTGCCGCGGCGCCAAATGGGCGGCCTTGAAAAAAATATTCGGCGGTGTTTTTGTTAAGAAATACGGCGGCATGTTTTCTCCCGCCTCCTTTCGCCGGAGGCGGGGATCAGTACATTATGGCAACCAAGTCGCCGCGCCGGGGCGGCTCCATTTCCAGGGGCTGGAAGGTGCCATACGAGATCTTGTTTTCCACCCCGGTAACCTGAAGAACGCCGAGCGGCTTCTTTCGTATGGAAAGGACCTCGCTGGTCGTCGGGTCGGTGAGCCGCTTGACCACACGCTCGATCATGAACTTGTCGCCGCTCTTTATGCCGGCTCGGGAGCCGGCGTTGATGTAAAGATAATCGCCGTCGAACTCGACGACCCGGCCGGTCCAGGGGGTGCCCCGCACGTCAGAGGTGATCCTCCGCACCGCCCTCGAAATGACCGCTCGGGAAGCCACGCCCAGGGGCGTCTTGTCGAACTGGTTGGTGCCCATGTTGATGCCCCGGTAGCCCAGGGAAACATCAAAACCCGAGGATGAGATCGGCTGGTTTATGGTGTGGGTTTCGATAACCTGTCCGGTGGTGGTGTCGACAAGCCGCACGTCGATGGTGACATTGCCCGACGCCGACTGAGTGGAAAGGGCGCCGCTGATAAGGTTGCCGATGCCGCCGCCGGAGCCGCCGATGCTGAACCCGCTGCCCTTGTCCTCGGCCCCGAACTCGGTCACCGAGCCGTAAACCAGATGCTGGACGCCGATGATCTTTCCGTGCGTCGGCCCGGTATTGGGGTTGGTCAGCCTGGAGGTCTTCAGTTCCTGTTCGGACAACACCTGCTGAAGGTTGGCGCGTTCGACGACGATGAACTGCCCGGACTCGATCAGCGCCGTGGTCATCATCGCCGACAGCCCGCCGCCGATGTCCCAGTTGCCGTATTTGGCGGTGAAAGCGCCGATGGCGTCGAACTTACCGACCGAAATCGTCCGCTTCGGACCGCTGATCTTGGGCATCGCGTCGGCGGGCGCGGCGCTCGCCGCCACCTGACTCCCATCCGCCCTCGCCGAAGAAAGAGTCCGGCCTTACCTCGCCTTGCGTCGTCTGGCAGCCGTAAAGGGCGAGCGAAAATACCATTACGGCGGGCAAGACAAACGCCGCCGGCGTCAAACTGGTGAATTGTTTTTGCATCGAGACTCAACCTCCCACTCAAAAACTCCGCCCCCATATTCAAAGAGGGGGATTGGAAGCGTCATGGTCGCGCGGTCGATGACGCGCTTCAGCGTATCGGTTCCCAGTCGCCGGTTTTCTTGTCGATTGAATATTCCTCGACCACGGATCCGTCCGCCGTCGTCACCTGGGCAATGACCTTGTCGCCGTCATCCCTGACCACGCCGACGGTCAGTCTCGGGTTGCCGGCCACCATCAGCCGGTACTCCAACAGCAGCCGAACCGATTTCTTGGTCGGCCCGCCGGGTCCGTACATTCCCGAAACCATGGCCGGCGCCAGGCTCAAGCCCGGCGGAGCGCGGGGCACCTGTCCGGAGGCCGCCGGATCGGACAGTTGCTGTATTATTGCCGCCAAACGGGCGATCTGTTGGCCGATTGCATAAAAATCGATACCCCTCGCATGGCCGGTCGAATAGACGCTATCGTAGCCCAGGCGCGCGGCGGCGTTGTCCTTTGACTTCTCGCGCAGGGCGTTGGCCTTGTCATGCTTGCGCTCTTGGAAGGTCCTGGTGTCGGTTTCGCCGGCCAGGGCCGGAGAACTTCCAAGCCACAGCCCGGCGGAAAAAATCGCCACCGATATCGCACTGAAACGAAAACGCCTGTCTTGTTTCAAAGATCGCCTCCCACAATGGCAACTTCAGCCCTGAATGTGCAGGTTCTTAGTACAAAGCGGCTTATTGAAGGATGATATTTTAAACCAAAAACCGGTAACTTAAAACAGCTACTTCAGCTTTTCGCGCGGTTCGGCTTACCCGTAACGGGGTTTCATTGCCTGATTCCCTGTATTTTCCCTGTTATGGCGGCGCTTCGTCGAGACGGTCCAGGCCGTGATGGGCTGCCCGCCGTGGCGCAAATCGGGTTCTTTGACTTGCCGGCAAAAAGACGTGTAAACATCGCCTCGGTCAAGAAGCATGAAAGGCAATGGCTGAAAAACAAGGCATTCACGAGGACTTGCACCGCGGTCACGAGGTGGCGGCGGGCTCGGAGCGGACCTTCGGCCTTGTCTTCGCCGCCGTTTTCGCCCTCATCGGCCTGTGGCCGCTGACGGGTGGCGCTCCGGTGCGGCCATGGGCCCTGGGCCTGACGGCTGTTTTCATGCTTTTCGCCCTTGTCCGGCCGGTTGCGCTCAGGCCTCTTAACCTGCTCTGGCATCGGTTCGGGATGCTGCTTAATTCCATCGTCAGCCCCCTGGTCATGGGGGTGTTGTTCTTCCTCACGGTGACCCCCATGGCACTGATCATGAGGATCGCGGGCAAGGACCCGCTCCGTCTCCGTTTCGACAGGCAGGCGAAGAGCTACTGGATCGAGCGCCACCCGCCCGGCCCCGATCCGGACTCCATGAAGAACCAGTTCTGAGCCGATCGAACCGGATACTCGATGAGCGGACGTTACGACAAACCGAGGACCCTCGTCGCCACCGCTACCTATAACGAGCGGGAGAACATCCCCGTCCTTCTCAAGCGGATTCACGGGCTCGGAGAAGACCTGGAAGTCCTGGTGGTGGACGACGATTCGCCCGACGGCACTGGCCGGCTTCTGGACGAGTTGACGGCCGCCGACGGGCGCCTTCACGTGGTCCACCGGCCGGCCAAGCTGGGGCTGGGCTCGGCCCATCAGCTGGCTTTTCTCTACGCCATTCGCCACGGCTTCGACCGCCTGGTGACGATGGACGCCGACTTGTCCCATACCCCCGACAACATCCCCCAACTCCTGGACGCCCTGGAGGACGCGGACATGGTCATCGGCTCCCGCTATATTAAGGGGGGCACATGCGATTACCGCGGCTACCGGATGTTCCTCAGCGTTTGCGCCAACACCCTGGCGCGGCTCCTCCTGCGGCTACCTTTTCACGAGTTCACCACGTCGTTCCGGGCCTTTGACGTCAAGACGCTGAATGAACTGAGATGCACGAAACTGCGCTCCAGGGGATATTCCTTTTTCATGGAAACGGTCTTCCGGCTCCACAGCGCCGGAGCCCGGATCAGCGAGGTTCCCATTCAATTCCGGGACCGCCATACGGGAGTTTCAAAGATTCCGCGCTTCGAGATTCTCAGCGGCATTGCCAAGCTGTTCCGTCTGACGGCATCCTCGATCACGGGACGCAACAAGTTCAAGCCGGCCGCGGTGATCGACGACAAATGCTGCTATTGCGGCTCTAGTTTCATGGTCGAAATTTACCCCGCCTCCGGTTCGGAGGCCGAAGGCCGCGAGGGCGCCGAGGCCTATCGCTGTTCGAGCATGGATCACAAGAACACGCCCCAGGTCGTCCAATGTCTCCAATGCGGTTTGATGCAGGTTCCCGGAAAGAGCCAGCCCGAGGAATTGGAAGCGCTCTATTCCGACGTCGAGGATCCGACCTATATCGACAACCGGGCGGCGCGGGAGTTGAATTTCGAAAAAACCTATGAACGGATCGAACCCTTCCTGCCCGAAACAGGCGCCATGCTGGAAATCGGCGCATTTTGCGGCCTGTTCCTCGCCCAGGCGGAAAAAAGGGGATGGCGTTGCGAGGGCATCGAGCCTTCGCGCTGGGCGTCGCGCATCGCCAGGGAGGAGGTCGGGGTGGAGGTCTTCACCGGAACCTTGGACGACAACCGCGGGTCCCTGAGGGACGATTACGATCTGGCGATCGCCTGGGATGTCCTCGAGCATGTCCCCGACCCCTACGGCCTGCTGACGGGGATCCACCGGATGTTGAGGCCCGGCGGGATTCTCTGTCTTTCGACGCTGGACAGGCACAACTGGTTGCCGCGCCTGACGGGGCGCCATTGGCCTTGGATCATGGATATGCATCTCCAGTATTTCTCCAGGGACTTTTTCGAAGGCATGCTGGCGCGGGCCGGTTACGAGGTGGTCCACGTCACCGGCTACACGCATTATGCGACCCTGCCCTATCTGTGGCGGAAGGCGGCGGCCCAACTGCCGGGCGGTTTCGCCGCCCTGTTGACTCCGCTCGCAAGGATCTTGCCGTCGGCTCTCATCGTGCCGGTCAGCTTCGGCGACGTGAAGCTGTTCATCGCCCGCAAGCACCACGACGCGGATGCCGCGCCCGAGCAGGCCCCGGACGGACTGGGCTTTTCCCACCAATCGGATTGAGCGGAAACGTCCCTAACGATAGAGCGCGCCGTCGAGCCTGG
>DUZD01000163.1 GCA_013349695.1 Rhodospirillaceae bacterium | reverse complement strand
AACTGGGCCTGATGATAGCCGAAGATGGCGCCTTGAGTGGCGCCCCCCGTCGGCGGCGGGCGATTCCATTGGTTGCAAATGTTACTGAATTTAAATCCCCAAGCAATTGGGGAATCCGCTTTAAACCCTTTTTCGGGACAACCCGGTTAAGATTGTTTGTTTGGTCAGTAAGGGAATATGGATGGAAACTCACCGCATTGTTGATTCCGCTGAAGCTACCGACCAAGAGGCAGCCCTTTTTGACGGGGCTGAGACCATAGGCAAAAAAAGATTCGCTCCTTATGAAATCCATCGTGTTGATGCTTTTGATTGGCTTGACAAAGCCGAGCCGAATTCCATTTATGCCGTCGTTACCGACCCTCCCTATGGTTTGCTCGAATATACCTCTACTCAACTTGAGAAAATGAAAAACGGACGTGGTGGGGTCTGGCGCATTCCTCCTTCTTTCGACGGTTGCCAAAGGCGTCCGCTTCCCCGCTTTACGGTGTTGACCGAGACGGACAAGGAAGCCTTGCGGTCTTTCTTTTCAAGATTTTCGGAGCTTCTTTTACCGGCGCTCGTTCCTGGCGCACATGTTTTTGTCGCCACGAATCCTCTCGTTTCCTATCTTGTTTATGAACCTTTCATAAAAGCCGGGTTTGAGAAACGGGGCGAAATAATCCGAATCGTTCATACCCTTCGTGGAGGCGACCGTCCCAAGGGCGCCCATCAAGAGTTCGATGAGGTTTCAGTCATGCCGAAATCTTGCTGGGAACCATGGGGTCTTTTCCGCAAACCCTGCGAGGGAAGAGTCCAGGACAATTTGCGAAAATGGGGAACAGGCGGACTGCGGCGACCGTCCCCGGACGAACCCTTTAAAGATTTGATCCAATCATCGCCGGCACGAGGCGAAGAAAGGGAAATTGGCCAGCATCCCTCTCTTAAGCCACAGCATTTCCTGCGCCAGATTGTTCGCGCGGTGTTGCCTCTCGGGAAAGGGGTGATTCTTGATCCATTCATGGGCTCGGGTTCGGCCATTGCCGCCGCGTCAGCTTGCGGGCTTCGCAGTATTGGCCTCGAAATGAATGCCGAATATTTCGCATTAGCGGTAAAAGCTATCCCAAAACTGGCGGTGCTATCAAATAAGTACTGGTAAGATAAAACGTTTATTCTAAAAGGCTTATCCCCTTGCTTCCGGCTCGTCTAGATATGGACCCGCAGGTCACTACCGTTTCGGCGGGCAAACCCGTGAGATGGAAGAAAAACCATGGCCTTGTCGGGATATCTCTTGCTGAGGCAGGCATACAACATCATGGGCTACCGGAGCGAACGGGATAAGCCTTTATTCTAATTTGACTTAACCAAAGACAGTTTTGGTGGCTAACTTATTCCATTGATTATTTTTTTCAGAAACTGACACAAGCTCAGTTTTTTGAAAAGACAAATCATCTGATGGAAATGAAATATCGTTAAATGTTAATGCCATACAATTCCATTTGTTATTAGCATCGGACAAATGGACATCAACTTCTTTAAATGGCTCATCTTCTATATTGTACATTCTAAGGTAAACAAAATAAGCAATATTTATCTTCAATTTATTAATTTGCCTATTCCACATTGCTTCCCGTCTCCTTAACAACAACGCTATATTTACCCCTCATAAGGGACATGAAGTTATATATTTGGTCAGAAAGTACGGCCAGTATTACTACATGATGGTTGTTGTTTAGCCTATTACGCGACTTGGTATCAATGCACAAAAAACCAATATCGTCTCTATGCTTCTTGCTCTCTACTCCTAAACAACGTATCGGAACTATGATGGCACTCTGATAAAATTTTTCCCAACAAGGGCGTTGATTAAAATAATGCTTATGTTTCCTTAAATCACCTGAATAAAAATGGGTTATATTACCTGTCGTATCTGTCATAAGAGCTTGGTCAAATGCTGTATTTTGGCCAGTATTAACCTCGAATCTTTTTGGTTTTGACTTATCCCGCATACAGTCGTTTTCACTTCGAGTATAAGTGGTTACGTATAAGGTTCCGTTGCTATCCTTAGTTAAGAGCTTAACCGTGGCAACACAATCCTTGCCAATCAGCTTTGAATATATTTGTGAGATTCGTTGGCAGACCGATGTAATTGTATCTTTCTCTATGCTAACCACATTTTTTCTATTAATCTCGGGTTGATCGCCAAAAAATAGCTCAAAAAGCCGATCTCTATATATGGAATTGATCTCTCGAAAACTTCCTGCGATCTCCTGTAGCTTTCGGTTGACTGCCAGAATTCTCAAGGAACACATGCTTACTACGACATAAAATATGGTTACGACAATAAATAGGAAAATGGGGCCGACCGCCCCTGAAGTCTGGAAAAACCGATCATTAATCAAGACCCCAAGACCGACGATACTTCCAACAGAAGCTATAAGAACTGTCCAAGGGCTCGTTGCTATCTTGTGAGCAGTTTTCGACGGCAGGTTCATTTCCAATTCACCATGGAGGCTTTAATGAACAGAAATTTGGTTCTTCGTCGTTGCAAGTGGAATTCACCTGGATTTGCGGAGCCGCAATTCCGCCACTTTCCGCCATTCATCTCTTGCCAGTCATTTTGCCCCGATTCCGGGGGAAGTCAAGGCCGAAGCCGCGCTTGGCGCGGTGCCGCGAAGCGGCAGCCTTGACTTCCCCTGGAATCGGGGCCACCCCTCCGGCAAGAAATGAATGGCCGATCATAACGCCGTCCGCCGAGGACAAACCGGTGGAATTCCACTTACGACGTCGAAGAGCCAAAATTGTTTGATAAGGGTCTCGTCCGATGAAAATCGTCGGCGGCAGACACCGGGGCCGGAGGTTGCGGGCACCGGCGGGGGGCGATCTCCGCCCGACATCGGACCGCGCCCGCGAAGCCGTTTTCAACATCCTCGAACATACAATTCTCGGAGCCGATCTCGCCGCCGCCACGGTCGCCGACGTCTTCGCCGGTACCGGCGCATTGGGTTTGGAAGCCCTGTCCAGGGGGGCCAGCCACGCCACCTTCATCGACAACGACCCGGTGGCGATCAAGTGCGTCCGCGGCAACGCCGGCGGGCTTGGAGAAGGGCGGAGCGTGACCCTGCTCAAGCTCGACGCCGTCCGCCTGCCGCCACCGCCGCTGGCCGCCAAGACTCCCTGTGCATTGGTATTCCTCGACCCGCCCTACGAATCGGGCCTCGGCGTTCCGGCCCTGCAAGGGCTGGCGGCGAAGGGATGGATCGCCGATGGAACGGTTTGCGTCACCGAGGTGGCGGCGAAGGAGGCGCTGGTTCCGCCTCCCGGCTTCGCGCTTCTTACCGAGCGCGTTTACGGCGCGGCGCGGGTGCTGTTCCTGAAATTCCAGTAGCCCCCGATGACGCGGTAGCGGAGGTCATAGGCGCCGTCCATCTCGGGCCTGGGAGCGATGTCCCAGATCCATTCCTTTCCCTTGAGCGGAATTGGAACGCCGTGAAGGGGATCTTCGCTCCGCAAGGTCTTTCCGCCGTCACGGATTTGCCGATCGACTTCGGTGATCAGGCAGACGGTGCCGGAAACATCGGCAAGCGCCGCCAAATGGTGTTGGATCAAGGCCCGCGAGAAGTCGGCGATCTCTTGCCCCGAATGGCGTCGGCTTTGGCGTTCGAGGTATTGCGCCGGCAACAGCGGCAGTTGCGAAAGGATGTTGGCCGAGACCACGAGGTCGGCATCGTCCTCGGGCAAGCCGCCGGCAGCGGGAAGAGGAAGGGGACCGCCGCCGTTAACATGGGCATGGACCGCTTTGACGACGCCGGTGAGGTCGTGGTCGAGAAAGCGGACGTTCGCCAGGCCGCGGGCTTTTCTCCGCGCCGCTCGCAAATGCATGAGATCGACCAGCACCACCTCGCCAAAAAGGCAGCCAAGATCGGCAAGCGGGATGTCGTGGAGAAGCCCCGAGCCGAGGACCACCGCCTTCCGCCGCCGGGTCGAGGCCCGCGCCGCCTCGGCGATCAGCCCCCGGCATTGATCGAGATGTTTTGTCCAGCCCCGGCGGCGGCGGCGGTAGCGAGCGCGGAGCGCGATCAGTTCCCGCAAGTAGCCCATTTCGCGCAAATGCCGGGGACAGGGCGTGGTGAGATAGGTGAGCCATTCGGCCAGCATGGCGCATTTTGGCGAGCTAGCGCCGGCCGAATAGTTTCTCGATGTCGGCCAGTTTCAACTCGACATAGGTGGGACGGCCGTGGCTGCACTGGCCGGCATGCGGCGTCGCCTCCATTTCACGCAAAAGAGCATTCATTTCCTCGCCGTTCAAACGCCGTCCGGCGCGCACGCTCCCATGGCAGGCCATGGTCGCCGCGACCTCGCTTAAACGATCCTTGAGCGAGACCGCTTCGCCGTATTCGGCCAGATCGTCGGCCAGGTCCCGGATCAACCCCTGGATGTTGGCCTCGCCCAAGAGCGCCGGCGCCTCGCGGACGACGACGGCGCCAGGGCCGAAAGTCTCGACGCTCAACCCCAGTTCCCGGAGTTCCTCGGCGCGGCGGGAGACGCGGCCGGCGGCCGCCTCGTCCATCTCCACCACTTCCGGTAGAAGCAGTCCCTGCCGGGGCACGCCCGAGCCCGCCAGCGCCGTCTTGATGGCCTCGTAGACCAGCCGTTCGTGAGCGGCGTGCTGATCGACGATGACGATGCCGTCGGCGGTCTGGGCGACGATGTAGGTCTCGTGGACCTGCGCCCGCGCCACTCCGAGGGGATAATCCTGGGCTTCAGGTTCCCGGCCTTCCGCCGCCGCCGCCATGACCGCCCCGGGAGGCGCCTTCATGCCGGGCAGCGGCGCATGAAAAGCGGCGGCACGTTCCGCCATTTCCCGGGACGGCGACGACGCGAATGCTCCCGCCGTCCCCGTCATCGGCCGGACGGCGGGACGAGCGGCGCCCAAGGCGGCCGCGGAAACGGTGGTCGAGGCGCGGTGGCCGGCTTCCGCCAGGGCGTGCCGCAAGGCGCCGACGATGAGGCCGCGGATCAGCCCCGGATCGCGGAAACGGACCTCCGTCTTTGCCGGATGAACGTTGATATCAACTGCCTCGGCCGGAACTTGCAGATAAAGCGCCACCAGCGGATAGCGGTCGGAAGCGAGAAAATCCCGATAGGCTCCGCGCAACGCCCCGTAAAGCAGCTTGTCGCGAACCGGGCGGCCGTTGACGGACAGGAACTGCTTGTCGGCATAACGCCGGTTCAGGGTCGGCAAGCCGATATGGCCGGCGAGGCTTAAGCCTTCGCGTTCGGCGTCGATGGCCAAGGCGTTGTCGGCGAACTCGCGGCCCATCACGGCGCCCAGGCGGTCGAGCCGGGACGACAACAAATCGCCGGCGGCCGGAGCCAGTTTGATCAGATCGCGGCGGCCGTCGCTCAAGGAAAAGCCGATGCCGGGGTGGGCCATGGCCAGCCGGTTGACGGCTTCGCTTACGTGACCCTGTTCGGTGCGCGGGGATTTCAGGAACTTGAGCCTGGCCGGGGTGGCGAAAAAAAGGTCGCGGACCTCGACCCTGGTGCCAATGCCGAGGGCGGCCGGGAGGACTTTTCCTTTGCGGCCGCCTTCGACGGTAATGGTCCAGGCGGTATCGGCGCCGCTGGCGCGGCTGGTGATGGTCAGACGGGCGGCGGCGGCGATCGAGGGCAGCGCCTCGCCCCTGAAGCCCAATGTGCCGATATGGGTGAGGTCATCGTCCGGCAGCTTCGAGGTGGCGTGGCGCTCCACCGACAACGCCAATTCGCCGCGTTCCATGCCGGCGCCGTCGTCGCTGACCGAGATCAGGGCCTGCCCGCCCTGCTTGATCGTCACGTCGATATGATGGGCGCCGGCGTCGATGCTGTTTTCGACCAATTCCTTGACCGCCGCCGCCGGCCGTTCCACCACCTCGCCGGCGGCGATGCGGTTGACGAGAAATTCCGGCAGCTTGCGGATGGTCATGACTTAGAGCCTATCCGAATAACTGGAGGCGTTTATATTCGTTGATCAGGCCGTTGGTGGAAGAATCGTGGCCGTCGACGGGCCTGTCGTCTTGCAGTTCCCGCAAAACCGTCTTCGCCAGCTGCTTGCCCAACTCGACCCCCCACTGGTCGAATGAGTCGATCTCCCAGATCACACCCTGGACGAAAACCTTGTGCTCGTAAAGGGCGATCAGCATGCCGAGGGCGCGCGGGTCCAAGCGCCGCAACAAAATCGAATTCGTCGGCCGGTTGCCGGCAAACAGCTTGTGCGGCAACAGCCCCTCAAGCGCCTCGCCCGTCAGTCCCGCCGCCTTGAGTTCGGCCCTGGTTTCGGCCTCGCCCCTGCCCTTCATCAGCGCCTCGGTTTGGGCGAAGAAGTTGGCGAGCAGGATGGCATGGTGGTCGGCCAGGGAATGGTGGCTCTCGGCGGCGGCGATGAAATCGGCGGGAACCAGCCGCGTTCCCTGATGCAAAAGCTGGAAAAAGGAATGCTGGCCAATGGTCCCCGCCTCGCCGAAAACGATCGGCGCGGTGGCGCAATCCACCGCCTCGCCATCGCGGGTCACGCCCTTGCCGTTGCTTTCCATTTCCACCTGCTGCAAATAAGCGGGCAACAGCTCCAGGCGCTGATCGTAAGGAATCACGGCGTGGCTTTCGGCGGCGAGGAAATTGACATACCAGATACCGAGAAGGCCGAGAATCACCGGCAGGTTCTCGGCCAGCGGCGCGGCGCGGAAGTGTTCGTCCATGGCGTGGGCGCCTGACAGCAGTTCCTCGAAACGCTCCGCGCCGATGGCGATGGCGATGGCCAGCCCGATTGCCGACCAGAGGGAAAAACGTCCCCCCACCCAGTCCCGGAACTCGAACAGGTTGGCGGGCTCGATGCCGAAAGCGGCTGTCGCCTCGGCGTTGCTGGAAAGGGCGACGAAATGCCGCCCCACCGCTTGCCCGCCCAGCGCCTCGATGAGCCAGGACTTGGCGGTCGCCGCGTTGGTCATGGTTTCCTCGGTGGTGAAGGTCTTGGAGGCGACGATGAAAAGTGTCGATGCCGGGTCCAGCCCGTTGAGGGCTTCGCTGATCTGGTTGGCGTCGACGTTGGCGACGAAATGAAGGCGGAGATCGGCCCTTTGGAAGGGTTTTAGCGCCCGGCAGACCATCGCCGGGCCGAGGTGGGAGCCGCCGATGCCGATATTGATCACATCGGTGATGGGCTTTCCCGTCGCCCCCGCCCGGGAACCGTCCCGCACCGCCTCGGCAAAAGCCAGCATCCGCCGAAGCGCAGCCTCCACCTTCGGCATGACGTCCTCGCCGTCGACTTCGATGGCGCGCCCGGAGCGGTTGCGCAGCGCAACATGCAACACCGCGCGGCCTTCCGTGGTGTTGATCGTCTGCCCCGAGAACATGCGGTCCCGCCATTTCTCGAGCCCCGCTTGGCGGGCGAGATCGCATAGCAGGCGCATGGTTTCCCCGCTGATCCGGTTTTTGGAATAGTCGAGCAGCAGGCCATCCAAGGTCAGCGAGAACTTATCGAAACGGCTGACATCGGCGGCGAACAGGTCCCGCATCCGCATACCGGCAATGGTCCGCTGATGGGCCGCCAGCGCTTGCCAAGCGGAAGAGTTCCGAAGGGAGGCCATTTTCAAACCCTTTCCCCGGCGGTTGGGGTCATTGACTAGGCCATGTACTCATAAATGACATCGTAATTAGATGATAGCTTGCCGCACTGATGTCCGCTTCGAAAATAGTATGCTTACCACCCACAAGCGTACCTAATCACCCGTGTGACTAATTCTTGTCAGAGACCCATTGCCGTTATCAATCCATTCATCTCCAAGTTTAATTGCTCCAGCGGGCCATACATTATCTGTCGTTACGTTGGGAGTGAGTATTAGCCCATCCCCAGGACTTTTCGCTAAATTAAATACGTTCTCCCACGATCCTAACACGGCGGAAATATGCGACAGACTGCCATCGACGAATGGTTGCATGCCTATGGGGATATCGGCACCTGCTTTCGATATAGCTGGTTGATGAGCGTGTCCGCGATCAATCACAGTGCTAGACTCTTTGTCTATTGTTAACTGTGTGTCGCCAAGGCCATAGAGCGTGCGGCACATAAGTTCTACGATGTCTGACCCTGCACCCGGTATATCACCAATATTAATAGCAACAACCATCACATCATCCGGCGAAACAATTCCACTTTCAATATAGTGCCTGAACGCCTCCTGCTTAGTGTTTAAGCAATTTGAAATCGGTGGTGTCGCAAGGTTGGTGGAAA
>DUZD01000196.1 GCA_013349695.1 Rhodospirillaceae bacterium | reverse complement strand
CATGCTGATGATCTGTTCTGGTTTGTAACCTCGGCTCATTCATTCCTCCATATTAAAAAGGTCAGAATGCGCCAAAATCTCTTAATTAAACCTGGACCACTTTTCGGGGGTCACGCCACCCCCGACATGCAAGACGCGGCGGTAAAGTTGGTGCTGGAGCAGGCCGAGGTCCTGTCGGCCTTATGGGCGGGGTGAGACAGGTTATCACTGGAATAAGATCGGTCGAGGTACCCTGAGATGTTCGGCAGGGGTTGGATGAGAACTACGTGTCGTTGCGGGCGGTGTGAGGTGTGGGCGTAGGAGATCGAGCGAGATGGCAATTCAAGAGGAGGTGGAGCCGGCCTGAAATCCGCCCGAGTCGGAGCGGCTTTCGATACTCGGTTTCATGGCGCGAAAAATGGAGAAATCCGACCGTCGGTCCAAGAGAAATTGACGCCCCGGCATCGTTCCGAGATGGGATGACAAAGGATGGCCGCCCTCAAATTGCACCTTCCTGTAACCCATCCCACTGGGGGTTTTTTTTCGAATGGAACCTGTCTATAATCGTTACGCGGGCACGACCCGTTGTCGTATCGCAGTTTCGCCACACACTGCCGATCCCGGCACATGGCATGGCATCGTGGCTCCAACTCCTACTTATTTTGAAAGGAGTATGCCATGAGTGTGCATACGCTAAGCGATCTTTGGGACAGCTTCCAGGATAGTGTTGAAGCCTACAGCATGTGGGAGGACGGTACCGTTGAGCCCGCTGTTGACATCAATGGCCAAGAGGTGCCGATAAGCAAGGTTTGTGGTCTGGTCTGGCACCTTACCGATATCATGCCGGGGTCTCTGTGTCAGGAGATCCAATATCTTCTGCCCTGGCCCGAGTGCGATTTTAATCCGGTCTACGAGGGCTCGACCTACGCCAAAGGGGCAAGGCACTTGAAGCGCCTCATAAAGGCGATCCCGCTGCCTGAACACCACTAGGCCTGATTTCTCATCGAAAAGGGCGGGGCAGAAGGCCCCTGTAAGCCGTTTTCCGGCCCATACAGGCGCATTGAGGGGTGTCGCCCTACCCCAAAAAAACCGCCAGGGGAGCCGAAATCGCCTCTGGCGGTTGCTATTTGGTAGCTATGGAAAATGGCGGCGAAAAGAGAATTCGATAACCCATTGAAAGTATGGTGCCGCAGGAGAGATTCGAACTCCCGACCCACGCATTACGAATGCGTTGCTCTACCAGCTGAGCTACTGCGGCTCGCCACCAAACTATTATAACCCTGGTGGAATTTTGGCCAGCCCATAATTCGGCCACGGGCCACCGCCGGCCGCCGCCCGAGGCGAGTCCGTTGCGATGCCGCCGAGCCGTTCCGGCGTTTCAGCCAACCATGGCGTTAAGCCGCCGCCGCGCCCGCCGGTAACGGATATCGAGGCCGCCTTCCAAAACCAGCTTCCGGTAAGCGGTGGGAGCCAGCAGGTCGATATGGTCGGCGAGAACGGCCATCGGCTCCGTGCCGGCGGCGTTGGCCCCGCGCAGGCCGCTGCGGCAGAACCGGTATTTTTCCGAAATGACCCGCAAGGCCGGCCTGGAAATGCTGTCGATGCCGCCGAAAGCAAAGGCGAACCAGGAAACCGGGCCGCCCAAGCGGCGTTCCAGAAGATCGCCGGCATCGACGATCTCGCGGCGCAAGCCGTCACCTTCAAGCAAGCTCAGACGGCGGTGGGACATGCCGTGGCAACCGATGCAATGACCGAGCGAGCCCAGTTCCTCCAACTCCGTCCAGGACATGAGCCGCAATCCTTCCGGCAAGCTGTCGGCGGCGAGGCGGCCGTCGAAGATGTGGGCGGCAATCCCCGCCCGTTGATCGCCGGCGGGCAGCTCGATCAGCCCCGGGCAGACGAAAAACAACGCTTTCACCCCGTGCTCGGCAAGGCACTGCTTGGCCAAGTCGTAGTTGGAAGCGAACCCGTCATCGAAGGCGAACAGGCAAGGGTACCTTCCCAAGCCAATCGTCGAACGAGCCGGCGCGGCGCCCAAAAGCCAAGTCCCGGCCTCTTCCGGCGATACCACTCCGTGGTACCGTTTCACATACCCAACAAGATTACGGAAGGCTGCAAAGCGGTCCTTCGGCACGTCATGAAAGAAGAGTATCCGGAAAGCCGGCGCCCTGCCGCCGGCAAGGCGGCGAAACGCCCGCAGGCCCAGCAACCAAGGCCCGGAAAGGCGGTACCTCAATACGGCTCCGCCGCCCTAATACCCACTTTCATGCCGCCGCCCGCGCCCGGCGCGCCCGCCAGCGAACCAACCGGCCCAGCGGCCCGCCGCCGACCGCCTCCAATTCGGGCGCCAGCCGGTAAGGCTTACCGCCCAGTCCGCCCTTGAAACGGTAGATGCCCCGCGGCGACAGGACCGCGTCCATGCCGCCCAAATCGAAGCGGCGGAACCCTTGTTCCTTCATCGCCGCGACCGCCCGCCACAACAACAATTGCCCGGCGTTCAGCCGCCGTCCCTCGGCGCTGGTGTGGCCGGCCAGGTATTCGCAGGCGTCGCCATATTTGGCGATGAGGACCGATCCCACCGGCATTTCCTTTTGATAGGCGAGGAACGCCTCCAGCTTGCCCCCCTCCGGCAGCAACCCCTGCAAGGCCCTGAGAAGGTCCACCGTGACGCTGGTGGCGAAGTCGCGATCGGCGGTCAGATGGGCGTGGCTTTCGAGAAAAGCCGTAAAGAGCTCCTCGCCGCAGCCGCTCCTGACCTCGACTGGCAATCGTTCCGCCTTGTTAAGACAGTTGCGCCATTTCTGCCCTAGGCCTTTGCGCAGATCTTCCAAGGGCGCCGTCAGATCAAGCACCGCCGAGGACCATCCGAGCGTTCCCGCCGGCGACAGCCCGGCTTCGCGGAGGGCGCCGGCGGCGAGCTTTCCTTCCGGAGCCGGCGGCGCCAGGCGCAGATACATGCGCCCCCGATCGGCGTAATGGGCCCGCAATTCCGCCATCATGGCGACCAGCGATTGTTCTTCCGTCTCGCCGTCGCGGCGCCACAAAGGGGCCCGGTTGATCCACGCCAACCCGCCGGCAACCAGCGGCAGGGAACGGACAAGGGCCTGAAAGGCGCCAACCTCGCATTGACCGTCGTAAAATACGCCTCGCTCCGCCCGCCAGGGACCGGTTCTGGCCTTGGCTTCGGCGTAGGCCCAGCACTGCATCAAGCTGAGATCGGCAAAAGGCGCGACGACCTTGGACCACTCGTCGGCGCCGAAATCCTTGATGATGAGACGAAACATTTTTCAAATCTCGCCGCCGCAAGGGCAATAAACAAGAATTCCTCGATCTTGTAAGTGGAATTCCACCGGCTTGCCCTCCGCGGACGGCGTAATGATCAGCCGTTCATTTCCTGCCGAAGGGGTGATCCCAGGGGAAGTCAAGGCTACCGCTTCGCGGCACCGCGCGAGCGGAATTGCGGGCTCCGCAAATCCAAGCGAGTTCCACTTGCAACGGCGAAAAGCTTAAACAAGCCATCCCCTTGGGCCAGGCGGAAATTCGGTATTGGAATCAAGTATGCTCTATGGTGTCACCGAATTTATTCGTTTGCCCTGGCCGTAAGAGCGGCCGGCATTTCCGCCTCTTCGCTTGCCAGGCTGACGATATGCGCCGGCGCCCGCCAGGCAAAACTGTCGAAATTCCCACATTTGCCGCAGAGTGCACTCCATTCCGCCACCGCGTTACCGCAATGATTGCAAACCCAAGCCGGATTGGGATCGGCATGCGAGGCCCGCATCAGCCACTCGCGCCCGCGCGCCGGATCGCCGTGTTCGGATTCCTCCAGCTCGGCCATCAAACGGCACGCCCTGACGGAGCCGCCGCTCGCCACCATGGGCTGCAAATACTCCCTCGCCTTGTCCCACATCCGTGCTTCCAAGGCCGCCGCCGCGACGGCGATACAGCTTTCCGGGTGATCCGGTTTTAATCCCGCCAGGTGCTGGGTGGCTTTAAACTTCTGCGCGGCGTCGTTCGCCCCCTTGGCAGCCCAGTAGACATGAACAAAATCGGGGTGGGGCTGGAGTTGCCAGGCCAACTCGATCAACGAAGCGGCCTTGCGCATCTTGCCGGAATCGACCAGGGAACGGGCCTTGATGACAGCCGCCGGAATAAATCCCGGATCCATGTCGTGAGCCTGGCTCGCGCACTTCACGGCCTCGGCATCGTTCCCCTGTTCCCGAGCCTCCAGGGATCGCTGAAATTTCAAAGCGGCCTGGCGGCCGTGTCCGTCGGCCTGTCCCACCAGATGGTGTTTGACGGACTCGGTGAGCGTCGCCTCGGCTTCGGCCCAATGGCCGGCCCGCGTCAGCATGTCGAACAGCGTCGAGGCCACCCAGCGGCTTTTCGGCCGAACACGGTAGGCCCGGCGGGCCAGTTTCAAGGCTTCGCGCCAATCGTCGCGCTTCATGGCTTGGTTGAGCAGTCCTCGCAGGCCCAAAAACTCGGTTTCCGGATTATCAAGCATCGCCGAAAAATGCTTACCGGCCGCCGTCTCGTCATCGGTGAGTTGGGCGGCCTGGGCCGACAGCAACATGGTCAGCGGCGGCTCGCCCAGCAATCCCTCGGCTCGCTTGACTTGACGCGAGGCGTCATCGGGATCGCCGGCGGCGACCGCCACCATGCCCCGCGTCAAAGCCAGGTAGCCACGCCGGCGGCGCTTTTCTCGGCGCGACCGAATGATCCGCGACGGCAGGCCGAGAATATTAATCCACAGCCGGTAAACCAGAGCCACGATGATGGCGATCACGGCGACAGCGACCAGCATCAGGGCGAAGGAAGTATCCAAACGGTATCCCCGCCAGTTCAGGATCACCGACCCCGGCTGATCAGCCAACCACAAGGCGAGCCATACTAGTACCGCAAGAATCGCCAGGAAACGAAGAGCGCGCAACATCGAGGCTACTCTGGCCGCGAGCCGAGAAGGGAAACGGCAAAGACGTGCAGCGACGCCTTCACCCGCTCCGCTTTCAGCCGCGCCCGTGCATCCGCGAGCCAAGGCGCCGCCACCGCCGCCGGCTCCTCACTGAGGCGTTCCAGCGCCGCGACGGATTGCTTGAGATTGCCGGCCGCGAGATTCGCCTCGACACGGGCGACGACAGCGTCGGCCGCGTCGCTGGCTTTGTCGTCGGCAGTCCGGCGCAAGGCCACCAGCAAGGTCAGTTTGTTGACGGTCCGTTCAAACCACCTGTCGCCTTTCAGGGCCACGGAGGAAGTGAAGACCTTTCCGGCCATATCATCGAATCGCTGGCGTAACGATGCCAGCGTCGGGATGCCCTTGCCGGAGAAAGGCTCCAGCACGGCAATCGCCTTGATGATGTCCGGCTCTTTCACGGCCGCCGATTTCAACCCCGCAAGCTCCTTGGCGAAAGGCGAGGCGCCGCCGAGGGCCTCGCGCAATTGGCCGATGGCCAGCACCATTTTTCGCCCTCCGGCCGTTAACCCGGAGCCTCGGACACCGGTATTTTCCAAGGATGCCAACCGCTGTTCCATCTTGGCGACGGAGGCGGAGAGCCGTTTCGCCTCCTTACCGGCGCCGCCGGCCTTCGCCACGACGCCGCCGGTCTTTTCCAGACGGTTAACACGGCTGAGCAATTTCCCATCTTGTTTCTGCAAGCTGGCAAGGCGCTCATTCAGCCGTTTCAAGGACTCTTTGGCTTTAGCGGCCTCGGCGGGAAGCGTCGTTGCCCCGATCATCTTTTTAACCTGCCCGAGAGCCTGCTCGAGGCGTTTCACCCTTTCCAGCAACAGGCTCAACTGAGAGCTGGAGCGGGCTTTTTCCGCCTTTAAATCACCCAGCACGTTGCCGGCGCCTTTCGGAATCTTTTCTTGGGATGTCTTCGCCGGCTCGCTTGCCGCGTTCGCGCCAGAGCTGTGAGAGGAAGTTTCCGCCATCAGGGGCGGGGGAGCGGCGTCGGATGGCGGCCGCGGCGGCCAAGCGACATAGTAAGCGATACCGCTCAAAACCGCCAGGCCCAAACCCGTCCACAGAAAAGCGGCATTGTGGCCACTCTTTTTCTTGGGTTGACTTGAATCCACCACTTGCGCGTCGAGAATTGGGCCGTTGGAAGGATCGGACTCCTCGCCGGAGACACCGCCGGGGGTTTTCCCCGCTTTCGCGTCAAGAATTGGGCCGTTGGAAGGATCGGACCCCTCGCCGGAGACACCGCCGGGGGTTTTCCCCGCTTTCGCGTCGAGAGTTGGGCCGTTGGAAGGATCGGACTCCTCGCCGGAGACACCGCCGGGGGTTTCCCCTTCTTTGGATCCGTTGGTCATGCCGCCACCTTTTTCGTTACTCGTTGTTCCGCTGCCGAGCCGGGGCTGGCGCCTTTTACGTCCGCCGCCCCCGGCCGCCGCCATTCTCTATCAATACCCGATGACTTTCAATAGCTTCCACCATAGCATCCTGATCCGGACGAGACGCCACTAAAAGATGGAGCCACGTCAAGGTCCGCGCCGTTTCGGCCACCGCCGGACTGAGGCAGAACGCGGTCATCTCTCCGCAACCATACTCCAGATCCGCCTTGCGGATCAAAATAACAAAGATTGTAGCGGTTTTGGGAGAAAAAAAAAGCACCCCGTCGACGACGCCGGCCCGCAAGGCCCGAACGACGGCCGCGGACAGGCTTTTCGCTTGGTTGGCACGGTAAAGCACCTGCCGGCGATAGGTCAACCCAGCGGCGGCCAGGACACCGCCCAGATCACCAGCCACGACCGTTCCGGAAGCATGCAACAGGGCGCCTTTCGCCGGATCGACCCGCTCGCCGATCAAGCGCGCCAGCGCCTCGATGTCGCCGGCGGCGCTGATGATCCGCGAAAACCCCGCTTCCGCCGCCGCTTGCGCCGAAGCGTCGCCGACGGCGTAAACCGGCAGGCCGCGGCGGCTGTCGCGGCGGGCGAAAGCGCGCAGGCCGTTGGCGCTGGTCACGACAAGCGCCTGAACCCCGTCCAGGTCCAAGCCGGGACCCTCAAGGTATTCGACGCAAAGCAGCGGCTCCAGGAGAACCTCGATCCCCCGCGTCCTTAGGACGTCAGCCAGCTTCTCACCATCTTCCCTGGGTCGGGTGACGAGAACGCGCATGCGAGCCCTATCTCCACGATTTCAAGTTTGGCCGCTGCCGATTCTTAATCAGTATAGGACATAAATATCTAGTGCTGTTGGAAAAAACCGTGCCCGGCACGCCTTCGCAATTCATCGCCGGCGTCGTTTCCCATCGCCGCCGCCGTGGCGGCGGCGCCGATTCGCTCGGCTCTCAGCAACTCCGAACCGTCGGGACGGGCAATCAGACCGCGAAGAACCAGGGTGTCGCCGTCAACGAATTCCGCCAAAGCGCCGATCGGCGTCCGACAGGATCCGTCCAGGACTTCCAGAAAGGCCCGTTCCGCCGTCACCCGCGTCATCGTTTGGCGATCGTTGAGCGGCGCCAGCAAGGCGTTGACCCTTGCGTCATCGGCGCGGCAAGTGACGCCGACGGCTCCCTGCCCGACCGCCGGCAGGATCTCGTCGGCTTCGATGATGGCGGTGGCCTTGTCCTCGCAGTGCAAGCGCTTAAGCCCGGCCAGCGCCAGCAAGGTGGCGTCGACCACGCCTTGGTCCAGTTTCCCGAGCCGAGTCGCGACGTTGCCGCGAAAGGCGGTGATCCTGAGGTCGGGACGGCGGTGGAGGATCTGCGCCTGGCGCCTGAGCGAAGTGGTGCCGACCACGCTGTTCGCCGGCAGAGCGGCAATGCTGGTCGCCTTGTGGGAAATGAAAGCGTCGCGCGCGTCTTCCCGAGCCAAGACGCAGGGCAGGTGGATACCGTCGGCAAACCAAGTGGGCAGGTCCTTGACGGAGTGCACCGCCAGTTCGATGCGTCCTTCCAGCATCGCCTCGTCGATTTCCTTGCTGAACAGCCCCTTGCCGCCGATTTCCGATAGGGGGCGGTCGAAGATCTTGTCGCCGGTGGTCTTGATGACGACGATTTCGACCTTTTCCGGTCCGCGCAAACTCTCATGCGCCGCCAGCAAGCGCTCACGCACTTGCCGCGTCTGGGCCAGGGCCAGGGGACTGCCCCGGGTGCCGATGCGCAAACAACTACCAGGCGCGGCTGTCATGCGGCGATGATGATCTGGAATGTGATTGCATGGTGGCGTACAGAGTAAAGTCCGCATCCGAATAGAAAAAAGAGCTTTATCGGTTTTTTTATAACTAATCTAGTGCATATCCACGTTGAAAAGAATCGGCCGGCGCCGACTAAATTTGAAATGCTCTCTCATGTCCGATTTCAAGGTACCGGACAGAGTTTTCCGTCCACCGGCTTGGCCGGTGTCGATGTTTCAGTGTAGCCGACGCGCACGGCTGGAGGCGAGACCATCGTAA
>DUZD01000106.1 GCA_013349695.1 Rhodospirillaceae bacterium | reverse complement strand
AGGCCGTTGATCACCGGCACCGAAGAATGGGATTCCATTTCCAGGAGTTTGCCGGCATCGTCGGTGCGGATCATGATGGCGTCGGCGTAGCGGGACAAAACCCGCGCCGTGTCGGCGATGGTCTCGCCGCGGCCGAGCTGCGAATCCCTATCCCCCAGCACCACCGTTTGGCCGCCGAGCTGCTGCATGCCGATCTGAAACGAAACGCGGGTGCGGGTCGAGGGCTTCTCGAAAATCATCACCAGGGTCTTGCCGGCCAGCGGCCGGCCGCAATTTTCGCCGCTCTTGAAGGCTTGGCCGATATCGAGGATTTGCCGCAAGGTGGCGGTGTCGAGCCGGTCGAGGTCGATGAAATGCTTGATTTCGCTCATCTCATCCCGTCTTTTCCGCCGCTTCCGCGGCCAGTTGCCGGCAACAGCGATCAAGAATCTCCAGCGCCTCGTCGACGTGCCGCTCCTCGATAATCAGCGGCGGCATCAGCCGCACCACGTTGCCGCCGGCGGCCACCGAGAGCAAGCCTTCGTCAAGAAGCCGCGCCACCAGGCCACGGTTGTCGACGACGCATACGATCCCCACCATCAGCCCCGCCCCCCGCACTTCCAGGAGCACCTTCGGTTGGGCCTTGACGAGGGCCTCGAGCCGCCGCCGCAGGTAACGGGCGACAGCGTTGACGCGGCCCAGGAACCCGTCGCTCAGGATCACGTCGAGAACCCCATTGGCGACACTCATGGCCAGCGGGTTGCCGCCAAAGGTCGATCCGTGGCTGCCCGTGGTCAGGGCGGCGGCCGCCTTGCCGGTGGCCAGGCAGGCGCCGATCGGGAAGCCGCCGCCGAGGCCCTTGGCCAACGCCATGACGTCGGGGGCGACGCCGGCCCATTCATGGGCGAAGAGCTTGCCGGTCCGCCCCATGCCGCACTGCACCTCGTCGAAGAACAGCAACAGGCCGAATTCGTCGGCGGTCTGGCGCAGGCCTTTCAGGTACTCGGCGGAGGCCGGCTTGATCCCGCCTTCGCCCTGCACCGGCTCGACCAGGATAGCGGCGGTCTCCGGGGTGATGGCGGCGCGCGTCTCGTCGAGGTTTCCGAAAGCCACCTGGTCGAAACCCTCGACCACGGGGTCGAAGCCGGCCAGATGCTTCTCCTGGCCGCCGGCGGCGATGGCGGCGAGCGTCCGGCCGTGGAAGGCGCCCTCGCAACAGATCACCCGGTAGCGGCCGGGTTCGCCGGCCTCGTCGAAGTGGCGGCGGACCATCTTGAGGCCGCACTCGACGGCCTCGGCACCGGAGTTGGCGAAGAACACGGTGTCGGCGAAGGAGTTGGCGACCAGCCGCTCGGCCAGCCGCTCCTGCTCCGGGATGCGGTAGAGGTTGGAGGTATGCCAAAGCTTGCCGGCCTGGGCCCTCAGGATCTCGACCAAGTGCGGATGGCAATGGCCGAGGACATTGACGGCGATACCGGCGGCGAAATCCAGGAAGCGCCCGCCGTCCCTGTCATAAAGATAGGCCCCCTCGCCTCTCTCGAAGGCGACGTCGGCGCGCGCGTAAGTGGGCATGACCGCTGGAACCGCCATTGCTTCCCCTCTAAATGCTTCGGGCCGGCCTGTTCAGAAAACTGGCGCCGGCCCGTCAGGAAAGCGGCAAAGTATCCGAATCCTTTCCCTAAAAGTCAACTTGCCAAGCACCCAAGGATCAAGCCTTCAGTTTATAGCCGCTGGCGAACATCCGGTAGCAAACCAGCCACAGCCCCAAATTGACACCGGCCATCGTCAACAGCCCGACCGCCAGCGACCCATCGGCATGGCCGATGAAACCGTAGCGGAAACCGTCGATCATGTAGAAGAAAGGATTGAAAAAGGCGATGGTCTTGAAGGTCTCCGGCAAACGGGCGATGGAATAAAAGGTGCCGGAAAGGAACGACAACGGCACGATGACGAAATTGGTGACCGCCGCGATATGATCGAACTTTTCCGACCAGATCCCGCCGATGATGCCCAACAGCGACAGCATCAAGGAGGCGGCAATGGCGTGGTAAAGGACGTAGCCGAAACTATGCACGCCGAGGGGCACGAAAAAAGCCATCGCCGCCACCACCGCGAGGCCGACCATGACGCCACGGGTCGTCCCGCCCAAGGCGAATCCCAAGGTGAGTTCATGGGCGCTGAACGGCGGCATCAGGGTGTCGATGATGTTGCCCTGGACCTTGGCGACAAGGATCGACGAGGAGGTGTTGGCGAAGGAGTTCTGGGCCATCGCCATCATGACCAGGCCCGGCGCCAGGAATTCCAGGAAAGGGACGCCGCCGACGACCTCCGATATCCTGCCGAGAGCGAGGGCGAAGACGGCCAGGAACAGGAGCGTGGTAATCATCGGCGCCAGCAGGGTCTGGGTGAAGACCTTCAGGAACCGCCACACCTCGCGCCGGTAAAGGGTCCACAGGCCGATCCAATTTATGGCGTTGCTTTCGGTCATCGCTTGCTTTTTTGCTCTACCGCAAGTTAGCGATTGTCGGCCCAAGCCCCTTTATCCATCGTCCGCTCCGCCATCCGTACCGCTCTCGTCGCCGGTAGGCAGGTCGAACCTGGCAATGGTGCTCGGGGGCCGCCGCGCCTTGTTGGCGTCGGCTGGGCGGCGTTCATTCTTTTCAACGAAAACGCGGCCCGAGGGGGCGTTGTCGCCCTTGTCCTCGCCGAAGTAGAAAGTGCCGTGCGGTAAAAACGGATTTGGAAAACCAGCTCGGAAGCATTCTCGGGGTCCGGCTTGCTAAATGTATCCTGGCGGGCGAGATTACCCGCCGCCAATGAAGCTATCACATTTTTTGGGAGAAAGGCGCCATGACCGTCACCATTTACCACAACCCGCGTTGCAGCAAATCGCGCGGAACATTGGCGCTCCTGCGTGAGCGCGGAATCGAGCCACTCGTCATCGAGTACCTGACTTGCCCACCCAGCGCCGAGCAATTGAAACAAATTCTGAGCCTCCTCGGCATGTCGCCAAGGGAGCTTTTGCGCCGCAAGGAAGCCAAGGAGACAGGGCTCGACGACCCGAATTTGAGTGATCAGGAATTGATTGCGGGCATGGTCGCCAATCCGGTTGTTATCGAACGGCCCATTGTCATTAAAGATGGCAAAGCGGCGCTTGGACGGCCGCCGGAGAAAGTACTGGGAATCCTGTAATCCCTTTCATCTCTGACGGCCGCGGAAAGGCTTTGGTGAAGCCCATTCAAACGCCCCAAGCCGCGCGCTGAAAGCGGCTGCTCAACCCGATCGGACCTGCGCCAGGAACTTTTTGACTTTGTTTTTGAGAATCTTCGACTGTCGCGCCATCTCGCTGGAAACTTCCAGCATCTGGTTTGCCGCTTGGCCGGTCTCGCCGGACGCCTGGGTGACCACGGCGATGTTGGCCGTGACCTCTTGGGTTCCCATCGCCGCTTGCTCGACGTTGCGGGCGATCTCCCGCGTTGCCGCCCCTTGTTCCTCTACCGCCGCCGCGATGGCTACGGCGACCTCGTTGATCTCGCCGATGGTCTTGCCGATATGACGGATGGCTTCGACCGATTCCCAGGTCGCCGTCTGAATGCCGCCGATCTGGCCGCCGATCTCTTCCGTCGCCTTGGCCGTCTGGCTGGCAAGATTTTTCACCTCGCTTGCGACCACGGCGAAACCCTTGCCGGCGTCGCCGGCGCGCGCCGCCTCGATGGTAGCGTTCAAGGCCAGCAGGTTGGTCTGATCGGCGATGTCGGTGATCAGGTCCACCACCTCGCCGATCTTCCGCGCCGCCTAGGTTAGGCCCTGGATCTTGTCGTTGGTGGATTCGGCGTCCTTCACCGCCCGGCTGGCGATCTTGGAAGACTGGGCCACTTGGCGGCCGATCTCGGCAATCGAGCCTGACAGCTCTTCCGCCGCCGAAGCCACGGTCTGGACGTTGGTCGAGGCCTGCTCGGCGGCCGCCGATTGGGTATTCGTCTGTTTGGCGATGGACAACATGGCCTTGGCGGTGGATTCCATCGCATCCGAGGATATTGTCACTTTGTCGAGCATGTCGGCGACGTTGGCCTCGAAGCTCTTGGCCAGGGTTTCCAGGGCGACACGGCGTTTTTCCTTGCTCTCCTGCTCGCGCTTTTGTTCTTCCGCCATTCGATCGGCGCGCACCGCGTTGTCCTTGAAGACCTGAACGGCGTTGGCCATGTCGCCAATCTCGTCGCCCCGCCCGAGCGTCGGCACTTTGGTCTTCAAATCGCCATCGGCCAGACGGCCCATGGCACCGACCATTCCCCGCAACGGCCGGCCAAGACGGAACATCGTGAACCAGATCTGGACCATGACCAGGACGCCAAGGAGAATGCCGATCGCCACCGCCATGCCGGTGGAAAAGGCGGTGGTATCGTCAACGGCCGCATAAACGGCACTGGAACTGGCCTGGCGAGCTTTCAGAAGTTCTTTGTTGAGAACGGCGATGGCCTCGAAGGCCGGGGAATCGTCGATTTTGACTACTTTGTCGACCGCCGTCGGATCGTTGCCAGCCGCCACCATTTTCTCGGCGACGAGAAGGTTGTCGGCGTAATTGGCGATCATCCGGCCAATCGTCTTCAGCGCCGCGGATTCTTTTTTGTTGACGCCGACCGCCCGATACGCCGACAGCGCCACGTTAGCCGCCCGGACCATAACCTGGACCTTGTCAACGAGTTGATGGTCCTGACGGAAAATATAATTCTTGAACTGGTGGATCATGCCGCCATAGCCGATGGCGGCGCCCAGTTCCTGCAAATGGACGACTTTTTTCGCCGGACCGCTCTCGAAATCCCCCCAGGTCCGGCCAAGACCGGAGATTCCGCGACTTCCATGCCCGACGGTTGGAATTAAGTATGCTGTCACCGAATTTCCCGTTGGAGTGTCACCGAATTTCCCGTTGGAGCCAATACACTAGACACCAGCGTGATTCCGTACCCCACCGCCGGCGAGATAGCCGCCGTCCGCCCCGGTTCGACCGGGCGGCCTTGCCATGGCCGGAACGTCACTCCGCAAGCCAAAGCCCAGGCATAAAAGGAGATCGAGTCTCATCATTCCAGACTGCTCCCATTTATATCATAATTGTACTACGAACCGGAATTGCCAGCCTCGACAAGGACGGTGAGGCGCAAAAATGGGAGCCCGGCGAAAACGGGTAACTATAACTTTTCGCGTTGGGCGTAACGGTTAAGATCGAAGAGGCCGCCATCAATGGGGCGGTCCTTCAAGTTTCGCGCGTTGAACCAATCCGAGATTTCCCAGAACTCCGGATTGCTCCGGCGAAATCCGTAGGCGTCAACGAACGCCCAATAATCCTCCCCGCTCTCCACCGCCTGCATGGCGCGCAGGAAATCGGCGGCCTTCGCCATGGAGACGGAGAAAAACCGGTTGGGATAGCTGCCGATAAAGCCCCTGGCGATGTTTATTGTGTCGGCCTTGATGTCGCGCCTTTTATCCTCTCCATTTATCCAGGCGACGTTGAAATGAGCCTTGTTGCGGATGATGGTATAGACCAAATCATCGTTGCCCATCTCGACGCGCAAGAATGCGAGGTCCGGCATTTGACTCACGTAAGGGGCGTTTTTCGCCGCGATGGAGGTCACTTTGCGCATCTCCTCTTCCAATTCCTTTTGGCTGGAGACGCTGTTCGCGATTTTGCGGTTGGAAGCCGGGCCGCAGCAATTGATGCTGTCGGTTTCTCCTCGCACCTGGGGCTTCAGACGGTCATTGAGAACTTGCTTCAAAAAATCGGCCTTGAACGCCGCCCCCGGCATCGTGGAAGGCAATGAGTAGCGGACCTGGGTCCCCCGGCCCAACCCGAGAAGGGGATAGGTTTTATGAATCTTCCATTGAGTGAACAACTTCCCTTTGTACCAGGTATCGCGAAGAGCCTCGCGTTTGTCGGCGGGCAGGAAGGAGAGAAACAACTCCTCGCCCTCCATCCTGAGAAGCCCCATGTACAGACGCGTCGATACTTGATGGAATATGTTCCCGTAGACATCGAACCCGGCGACCAGATTGTAGTAAAATCGCTCTAAAATCGGATAGTCGAGGATCAGGGAGGTCTTGGGGATTCCCCCCACCGCTCCTTGAGTCACCGAGCCGCTGTCAAAATGGCGCTGCACCGTCATCACCGCGTTGTTATTGACTCCGCCGCCGTCCCAGATGTCATCCAGGGAATAGCCTTGGGAATGGGAGGCTCCGTAATAACGGTCACGAAGCTTGCGGTATTCGTTTCGGGCCTTTCTGATCTTGTAACCCCGCCAGATGAGCTCCTTCATGTTGCTGCCCCGCGAGGCAGGCAGGATTAGCAGGTCGGCGGCCTCTTTCAGGAATTCGGGATTGGTCACCGAATCGTCGGCGTCGGGTTTGAGGAAAAACACGAAGAACTGCTCGTCGATGGAATCGACGGCCGAGGGACCCCGGCAGACGGGGCCGCGGATAAAGGAGCGCAAGTTGAACAAGGCGTCGTCCAGCATGAACTGATAGCGCGCCCGGGCCGGAATTTCGGCGAAGGTGATGAAGGGATTCGAGGCCTGTTTTATCTTCCAGGAGGGGAACTTGGTCGCCTCCCAGTCATTCCCCAGGAACAGGCTTTTGAGGCGCGCCATCTTGGCGTCGTCGAGGCGATACACGACATGATTTTTATCGACAATGGTGGCGGGGTATTTGCGGAAGCAGTAATTGACGAAATTCGGTCCCGGATTGCCATAGGGACGGCGGGTGGCGATTTCTTCGACGCCCTCGGCGCAGGAGGTTTTCGAGCGCACCAGACGATAGAAGTCCCCCGGAATTCCTTTGAAAGCAATGTGGGAGAGGAACAGGTGCTCGTAGATGTAACGGGCGACCACGCGCTCCTTGAGGGACTCCGCGTTGAAGAACGCCTCCCACTTCTTAAGGATCGCCTTCCCCTCCGGGGACGACGGCTCCTCCATCTTTTTTTGCGCCTCCGGTCCCGGTCCCTTGGCGCCATCGGCCAGCCACGCGTCAAGGGTGGTGAATTCATCGTCCTTGAGAGGGGGCAGTCCGAAAGGCATGCCGCCGTTTTTCTTTTTTTTATTGCTGAGGCAGCTCCAGTTTTCTTCGGCGGAGCCCTTGACTGGCAGGTCGTTGTCCCGTCTCAGGGCCGCCAGTTTGTAAAGTATGGACCTGTCCGCGCCGTCATTGACAACGGGGGAAAAGCCGTAGCTGTATCTTCTGTATCTGTAAAGAAGGGGGCCGGCCTTCATCCAGTGCCGTCTCCGCCATTGCTCGGCGTTTGGCTGGTCGATGAACAGCCGTGACGGCGGCTGCGCGATTAGCCTTGATGGTTTGTAGACCTTTTCCTTGGTTGCGCCCCGGTCCAGGCCTTCAAAAGAGGACAGCTTCAGCTGGCAAGGCGCGTTGTAGCAACTGTGGCAGCCGACGCACCGCTTGTCGAACAAAGGCTTGATTTCATCCATGTAGAAATCTTTCGCGGAGACGGCGAAAGGATAAAAGGCCACCATTAAGGCCAGGCCGATAAAAACAGCCCTCAAAAATTTAAACATGATGCTTAGCCCCCTAAAACCAAAAGTGTCATAATCCTATAGATTTTATATGATTCATCACTACTGTCCAAACATTAATTATAATAAATTTAATTGGTTATATGATTTTCCCTGTTGCGTTGAGGTGGCGGCATCCGTAAGTAACTATAGTATATGTACCGCTTGATATAGGAATTTAAATGCGTATGGTGTCCCCCGACTGCAAGATCGGAGATTCCGCGACTTCCATGCTCAACGGTTTCCGATCCCGAGACGCCCCCGATCCGGACCGAAAGATACATGCCGCTCTCCATCCCGACGCTGCGCATCCGGATCGCTGTCAAACTCGCCGGAAAAATGCCAGGGTGCCCGTGCCGCCAACGGAGAACATAAGACTCGCCACCAGAACCGGGTGGTTTATTACGTAGTAGGGCTAAGTTGGAGATGACAAATGGCTAAAAAGCTCGCCGTCGCCGTAATCCACGGCATGGGATCGGTGCAGGACATCCACGGCCTGGGCAAGCAGACGGTTAACTTCGCCGATAAAATGATCGAGGAAGTGAAAGAGCTGGTAGGAAAAGAGGGCAAAAATCCCAATGAAATCGCCTGGCAGCCCATCTATTGGGCCGGAGTCACCGATTCCGCCCAGCTCCTGTACTTCGACAAGGCCAATCGCGAATTCGACCTCGATTTCAAGAAGCTGCGCCGTTTCGTGGTCACTTATCTGGGGGACGTGTCCGCCTACCAGCTAGTGAAGAGCCAGGCGAACACGACCTACTAGCCCGAATTATTCACGACGCGTCGCGAATTTAACGGTGAGCGTAGATTAACCTGTTGAAATGCCGTATGATTTTGGTGTTCGAACAAGATCATAGACA
>DUZD01000100.1 GCA_013349695.1 Rhodospirillaceae bacterium | reverse complement strand
GCTTGGGCTTGGGCTTGGGCTTTGTCATTTTCGATTTCTTTTCCGCCGGCTCCGGTTCGGCTCCGTCGATTTTGGTTTCGGCTTCGGTTTTGGCGGCGGCCTCTTTTTGCTTGCGTTTTCCGGCGGCGCGTCTGGCCGTGCGGCGTTTTTGGACGCTGGATCCGTTCTTGGTTTTCGCTTCCGCCAGCGCGGCTTCCGCTTCGTCGACGGCGGAGCCAAGCAAGATGGGTTCGCTAGCGGGGGGTTGCAAGAGAACGGCCTCGGCATGACCGCTCAGCAAGGAGATATCAACGCCGGCATCTTCGTTCCGTTGCCGTTCGCCCTCGATGCCCGGCTTGCCGGTTTCGACCCGCCTGTCCGGGCTTTTGCGGGACCGCCGGCGCCCGCCGCGCCTGCCGCGCCGGCGGCGTTTGCCCATGGATTCGTCCTTTTCAACGGTTGCCGTCTCGGCGGCGGTCTCCAGGGGCGTATCGGCCGCCGCGGCGCCGGTTTTCTTGGCCTCAATCGTCGCTTCCTGGCCTTCTCCGACGGATTTACGGCGTCGGCGCCCGCGCCGGCGATGGCGCTTGGGACTTTCTTCCCCGCCATCCGGTTGAGGTTTTTCGATCGCCGCCAGGCCTTCATCGCCGGCAATCGGGACGGCGGCGGCCTTGATGGGCGGTGTCTTTCCCCGTTCGATGCGATGATTCGGCGGAATGAGCGAATCATCGGCGGACAGACTGACGGTAAAGCCGTAACGGTTCTCGATATCGGCGACGGTGGTGCGTTTCTGATTGAGGATGTAAAGCGCCACTTCCGTCGAAACATGGACGATAATCTCTTTCGAACGGTTCCGGTTGCCTTCCTCTTCGATGGCGCGCAAAACGTTCAAGGCGGCCGATTCCGTCGAGCGCCGAATGCCCATGCCGCTGCAATGGGGGCAAGGTTCGGAACTGGTTTCGATCAGACTGGGCCGCAACCGCTGGCGGGACAGTTCCAGAAGGCCGAAAAGACTGATCAGACCCATTTGAATACGGGCGCGGTCGTTGCGCATGGCTTCCTTGAGCTGCCGCTCGACCTTAGTGTTGTTGCGCCGGACTTCCATGTCGATGAAATCGATGACAATGAGCCCGGCGAGATCGCGCAAGCGCAACTGGCGGGCGATTTCGTCGGCTGCCTCAAGGTTGGTTCTCAACGCCGTCTCTTCGATGTTTCGTTCTTTTGTGGAACGCCCCGAGTTGACGTCGATGGCGACAAGGGCTTCGGTGGGGCTGAAAACGATGTAGCCACCGGACTTGAGTTGGACTTCGGGCGAGTGAATGGCGTCCAACTGGCTTTCGACGTGATAATGGTGCATGAGGGATTTACCGGTTTCGCGGTACTTTTTCACCCGCTTGGCATGGCTGGCAATCATCAGCTTCATGAAATCCTTGGCCATGCGGTAGGCGGCGTCGCCATCGACGATAATCTCGTCGATGTCACGGCTGTAGAGGTCGCGGATGGCACGCTTGATCAGGTTGCCCTCTTCGTGGATCGGGGCCGGAGCTATCGATTGCAAGGTCAAATTGCGGATGGTGTCCCAAAGACGCATCAAATATTCGTAATCGCGCTTGATTTCCGCCTTGCTGCGATTGATGCCGGCGGTTCGCACGATGACGGCGACACCCTCGGGAATGCCAAGATTGCCGAGAACGGCTTTCAATCGCTTGCGGTCGGCGATATTGGTGATCTTCCGCGAGATGCCGCCGCCGCGTGCCGTGTTGGGCATCAATACGCAATAGCGTCCGGCGAGTGAGATGTAAGTGGTGATCGCCGCGCCCTTGTGGCCCCGTTCCTCCTTGACCACTTGGATGAGCATAACCTGGCGGCGCTTGACGACTTCCTGGATTTTGTAACGGCGAAGCGAAGGCTTGACCCAATGGGCCTCGACTTCTTCGCTGTCGTCCCCGCCAATGGTTTCCAATTCTTCACCGTCCGCCTCTCCGTCATCCACCGATTTACTGTCCGCGTCGGCATTTTCGGCGGCGGCGTGCTCGGCAACCAGGGCTTGCCGGTCTTCAATGGGAATCTGATAGTAGTCGGGATGAATTTCGCTAAAGGAGAGGAACCCGTGACGGTTGCCGCCGTAATCGACAAAGGCCGCTTGCAGGGATGGTTCAACCCTGGTGATTTTCGCTAAGTATATGTTGCCTTTGAGTCGCTTTCGGGATTCGACCTCGACGTCAAAATCTTCCAAACGGTTTCCGCCAAGAACTACCACCCGGGTTTCCTCCGGATGGCTGGCATCGATGAGCATTGTTTTGCTGGTCATTAACTTGTTGGCTCCATGGCACCACCGCCATCCGTAAGCCTGGCCCTGAAGTGCGGCGGGCGCGAGGACGGGACCGAGAGGTGCAAAATTTTTGTGTTCGCTTGCAGCCGGAGGCGCCAGCGAAATACCCTCTGACCATTTTCATGGGCAGAATGTGAACGGGAGTCGTTCGCGCTGCTCTAACCGGCATTGAGAAATCCTAAAAAATTAATCGATCGCGGCCGAAGATGTTTCCAAGGGTTGTGGACGGCCGCTCTGTTAACCTAACAGTAGGAATTAAGTTCGACAATCGTCTTGTTGCGTTTGCCTCTGTGGAATATAAGCCCGTTCAGGTTAACAGCAAGGCTGTTTGACATTATTTGGCGGTATATTTAAAGGCCTTACAGCGGGAAAACGCTTTATGCCGCGGTTTATTTCCTTTTTTCGTCTGCTTTTTCTTATCTTGCCGGCGGTGCTTGTTTTCGCCGCCGCCCCGCATCCCGCCGCCGCCGCCGCACAAGCCGTTGTCACGGATGTGCGGGTTGGCGAGCATGGCGTCATAACCCGCTGCGTCTTCGATTTGACCAATTGGGTTGCCTTCAATGTTTTCACCTTGTCCGATCCCGAGCGTGTCGTCATCGATCTGCCGGAGGTGGGATGGCGCCTTCCGGGGCGGCCTTTGCCAAGCCGGACAGGGTTGTTGAAAACACTCCGTTACGGCTTGTTCAAGCCGGGAATTTCCCGCGTGGTTATGGATGTCAATGGACCGGCGGCGATTACCAGGGCCTTTTTGGTGGCGCCGTCGGCCGGTTATGGATACCGATTGGTGGTCGACCTGGTCGAAACCGGTGGCGAGGTTAAACAAGGAAATTCGCCGGCAACGGGACTGTGGCAAGCCTCGCCGCCTCGGTTTTCCGCCGCATCGCCGGAAAGGATGGCGGCGGCCCTGTTTCCGCCGCCTTTGCGCAAGCCCATGGCCCGGAAACGCCAAAGAAAATGGGTCGTCGCCATCGATCCCGGCCATGGCGGTGTCGACCCCGGCACCATTGGCGCCAACGGCATGTACGAGAAGCATATCACCTTGGCCGTGGCCCGTGAAATCAAGAATCGTTTGGAAAACAGCGGCCGTTTCCGGGTGGTTTTGACACGCAAACGCGATATTTTCATCCGCTTGCGCGATCGCGTCGCCATCGCCCGCGATGCCGGCGCCGACTTGTTCATGTCTATTCACGCCGATTCCATCAAGAACAAGAACATACGCGGACTTTCCGTCTATACCCTTTCCGAAAAGGCCTCGGACAGGGAAGCGGCGGAGTTGGCCGAACAGGAAAACAAGGCCGACCTCATCGCCGGAATCGATCTCAGCAACGAATCGCCCGAGGTCACAAATATCCTCATCGATCTGGCCCAGCGCGAAACCATGAATCAGTCTGTTCGTTTCGCCTCGCTGCTGGTCGGGGAATTGAAGCGTCAAACCCGGATTCTGCGAAACAGCCACCGGTTCGCCGGTTTCGCCGTGCTCAAGGCGCTCGATGTGCCTTCCGTCCTGATCGAAATGGGTTTCCTGTCCAATCGCCAGGACGAACGGGCGCTGAGAAGCAAAGCCTATCGCGCAAAATTGGCCTCGTCGATCGGGCGCGCCATCGAAGGCTATTTTGCCCAAATCGAAGAGGCCTACAGGAAATAGCCCGTTTCTTCTCGCCGTCATAAGTCGGCCATATTTTCACGCTAACTGAAACATCCGGCCGGGTTGGTTATAGTACCCTCTTTCCGCGGTTTTTTCCGGCTTGGTGAGACCATGATCAAGGCCATCCTCAGCCTGTTGGGATTAGTTTTAATATTGGCCATCCTGGGCACGGGAGGGGTGCTGTTCGTGTTCTATCATTTCGGGCGCGCCTTGCCCGACTATCGCCAGCTCGCCGACTATGAGCCACCGGTGATGACCCGGGTCTATGCCGGCGACGGACGGCTATTGGCCGAATACGCCATCGAGAAGCGAGTTTTCGTGCCCATCAAGGCGATACCGAAGCTGGTTGTGCGGGCCTTTCTCTCGGCCGAGGACAGGAACTTTTACAGCCACCCCGGCGTCGATTTGCCGAGCGTCGCCCGCGCCATGCTGACCAACGTCAGAAACTTGGGAAAAGACCGCCGTCTGGTCGGCGCTTCCACCATCACCCAGCAGGTGGCGAAGAATTTCCTGCTCAGCAATGAAGTGTCCTGGGAGCGCAAAATCAAGGAGGCGATCCTTGCCTTCCGCATGGAGCGCACCTTCAACAAGGATCGGATTTTAGAGCTTTATCTGAACGAGATTTATCTGGGCTTCGGTTCCTACGGCGTGGCGGCGGCGGCGTTGAATTATTTCAACAAGCCCTTGGACGAACTGACCATCGCCGAGGCCGCCTATCTCGCCGCCCTGCCCAAGGCTCCCAATAATTATCATCCTCTCAAGTATCCCGCCGCCGCCAAGGAGCGCCGCGATTGGGTCATCGGGCGCATATTGATGGCTGGCCTCATAACCGCCGACGAGGCGGAAATGGCCCGAGCCGCGAAGCTGGAAGTGCGCCTGATGGCAGAGACAGAGTTCATTAGGGCCGAATATTTCGCCGAGGAAGTCCGCCGCGAACTGGCCGAACGCTACGGCGAACGTCAGTTGTACAAAGGCGGTCTTTTGGTGCGTACGACACTCGATCCCAGGCTCCAGGATATCGCCGATACGGTCCTGCGCCAAGGGCTCGAGACCTACGACCGCCGCCACGGCTGGCGCGGACCCCTGGCCAGCATGGAGATGGGTGCCGATTGGCGCGCCAGGCTGGCCGAAGTGGAACCACCCCTGGGCCTCGGCGGCTGGCGGCTGGCGGTGGTCTTGGGCGTCGACCAGGCCGGCGCCGACATCGGCTTTCGCGACGCCAGCCACGGCCGCGTTCCCCTGGTCGAGATGAAGTGGGCGCAACCTTGGATGGAGGGCCAGGAATTGGGCCCGCCGGTGCTGGGAGCGGCCGACGTTTTGGCCCTGGGCTCCGTGATCGCCGTCGAGCCAGTCGCCGTCAATACCAAAAACGAAATCTATCCGGAAAATACTTTCGGCTTGCGGCAGATCCCCGAGATCGAAGGGGCCCTGGTGGCGTTGGACCCACATACGGGACGGGTTTTGGCCATGACCGGCGGCTATGAATACGCCAAAAGCCAGTTCAATCGGGTCACCCAGGCCATGCGGCAACCGGGTTCGGCGTTCAAGCCTTTCGTCTATCTGGCAGCGCTGGATAGCGGTTTTTCGCCCTCGACTTTGATCCTGGACGCGCCTTTTGTCATCGACCAGGGACCTGGATTGCCGAAATGGCGTCCCTCCAACTACACCAAAAGATTTTACGGTCCCAGCACCATGCGATTGGGCATCGAAAAATCGCGCAATCTGATGACCGTGCGCTTGGCGCAAACCATCGGCATGGACAAGGTGGCCGAATTTGCCGAACGATTCGGCATCGTCGCAAAGTTGCCGCGCCAGCTTGTCTCGTCCTTGGGCGCCGCGGAGACGACGCTTCTCAAGCTGACCACCGCGTACGCCATGCTTGTCAACGGCGGAAAACGGATCACGCCGACCCTGATCGACCGCATCCAGGACCGCCACGGCCGCACCGTCTTCCGTCACGACAATCGCGGCTGCGCCGCTTGCCGCGCCACTTTTTGGACCCGCCAGCCGGTGCCGGTCATTCCCGAGCACCGCCAAGCGCTCACCAATCCCCTGAGCGCCTATCAGGTGGTTTCCATGCTCCACGGCGTGGTCCAACGCGGCACCGGCAAACGGGTCAAGGCGGTCGGCAAACCGCTGGCCGGCAAGACCGGCACCACCAATGACAGCGTCGATACATGGTTCTTCGGCTTTTCACCGGACTTGGCGGTGGGGGTGTTCGCCGGCTTTGACGAGCCGCGCACGCTTGGCCGCAAAGAGCAAGGCGCCACCGTCGCCGCTCCCATTTTCCGCGATTTCATGGCCAAGGCCTTGCAAGGACAGCCCACCATCCCCTTCCGCATCCCGCCGGGCATTCGTCTGGTGCGAGTGAACGGAACCACCGGCCGGCCGGCAAGGGCGGGGGACCGCAACGTCATCCTGGAGGCTTTCAAGCCCGGCACCGTGCCGACGGAAGAGAGCGAGGTCCTGGAAGGCTATACCACGACGGTAAGTGAAACCCCCGCCACCGGCACCGGCGGCCTGTACTGAAAGAATTCGCCGGTTGGTATAAAGGCTGACCTTGGCCTTTGTGTCGGGGCGCCTTTGTGGTTAAAAACTTCCTGGAACGCGGAGGGAGGAAACGGATGCGTGCCGAAATCGAAGTCCTGACGGAAGAAATCAAGCAGTCGTTGGAGCTGCTGAGGAGGCATCTTTGACTACGAATCCACCCAAGGCCGGCTGGAGGAATTGAACGCCAGGGCCGAAGATTCGGAGCTTTGGAAAGACCCGGCGAAAGCGCAAGCATTGATGCGCGAACGCTCCCGTCTGGAAAACGGTCTGAAAGCCATGGATGCGCTGGAACGCGAGCTTGCCGACAATGTCGAGCTGATCGAACTGGGCTTGGCGGAAGGCGACGGGGATATTATCGCCGAGGCCGAGGCGGCTCTGAAGGCGCTGAGGGGGCGCGCCGCCAAGGAGGAGCTTCGGGCCTTGCTGTCGGGCGAGGCCGACGCCAACGACTGTTTCCTGGAAGTTCACGCCGGCGCCGGCGGCACCGAGGCTCAGGACTGGGCGGAGATGCTTTTGCGCATGTACGTCCGCTGGGCCGACTCGCACGCCTACAAGGTCGAATGGCTGGAAGAAAGCGGCGGCGAGGAAGCCGGCCTGAAATCGGCGACGATCAAGGTGCTGGGCGATAACGCCTATGGCTGGCTGAATACCGAAAGCGGCGTGCATAGGCTGGTTCGCATCTCGCCTTTCGACGCCAGCGCCCGGCGGCATACCAGTTTCGCCTCGGTCTGGGTCTATCCGGTGGTCGATGACGCCATCGAGATCGAGATTCGGGACAAGGATCTGCGCGTCGACACCTATCGGGCGTCCGGCGCCGGCGGCCAGCATGTCAACAAGACCGACAGCGCCATCCGCCTGACCCATCTTGCCACCGGCATCGTCGTGCAATGCCAGAACAGCCGCTCGCAACACAAGAACCGCGCCACCGCCATGTCGATGTTGAAGGCCAGGCTGTACGAACAGGAGCTGCGCAAACGCGAGGAGGAAGCCAAAGCCAAGCGCGAGGCCAAAACCGAGATCGGCTGGGGCCACCAGATCCGTTCATACGTCCTGCAACCGTATCAAATGGTCAAGGATCTGCGAACAGAGGTGGAAACCAGCAACACCCAGGCCGTTCTCGATGGCGACCTCGACGATTTCATGGCCGCCGCCCTGGCCGCCAAGCTCAAGGAAAGCGGCGAATAGCGGCAAGATCAACAGGGGGCGTCCTTTTACTGCAACAAAATCTCCCGGAAATAAATGGCCTCCGCCTTGGCCGGCGCCAGCGCGTTGTTGAGAATGGCAAAAAGGTTGAGGCGCATCATTTCGGTTCCTTCCCTTCCGACCAATTCGCCGCGCTCATGGTCGCGCAGCCAAGTCTGGAACGCGTCCAGGACCATAGGCTGCACCTCATTGAAACGGGATACATCGCTTTTGGACAGTTGGGCTTGCAACTTGAGTTTGATGAAAGGCGCCCGGCAGCGCCCCGTTTTCAGGTCGACCATGATTTTGGGAAACTCAATGAATACTGGCGGTTCGCCGACGGAATCCTTTTCTCCGCCGGGCTGGGAATCCAGAAGGCCGGTGAAATAAACCGCCGCGCCACCGCCGAGGATAAGAAGAGCGGCCGCGGCGCCGATTACGATCAGCTTTTTGCCGCCGCCGGCGGACGGTTTTTTCTCCCCGTCCTCGATATCTTCTTCCGGCTCATCGTCATCGTCCAGGTCGTCACTCATTTTGCCCTCCCGTTTTTTCCATATTGCGTTTCCGTCTCGCCTCCACGCTCGGCCATTCCACACGGCGCGGCTTACATCCGCCGCACCGCCTAGAGCACGGCTTCGGCGTGAACGTTGACCTTGACCTTACGCCAAATTTAGCGGATCACGCCACTTTCGCCGATAAGGAAGGTAGAGCGTTCAATGCTAAAATATTTGCATCCGTACAGGCTCTAA
>DUZD01000099.1 GCA_013349695.1 Rhodospirillaceae bacterium | reverse complement strand
ACGAAGCAGCAGGTCCGGAAGCATCATTTACGCCGTAGGCATATCTGGCATCGTCCGCGACAAAGAGGCGGTTTTCGTTGAGAACCTTGAGCAAGGGATCGAGATCGTCGATCCGGCTCTGACCGAGCTTGTCCCCGACGGCTCCCCCTATTTCAAAGACACGCTTTTGTACCTTGAAGGGCAGCTACAGCGGTCTCTGCCAGTTTCTGATAGCCCGGTAATTGCGCATAAGGCGGCAATAGACCAACTACCTTTCCAGCTCAGGCCGACTGAAATGGCACTAGTACCGCCCAGCGTAACTCCTGACCTGCATATTAAGGATTTATTTTTCTCTATCTGATTCTCTGACTGAGGTTTGAGGTTGTTGAATTGGAATGGAGGAAAGAGATGGGACGCCGAGCTGCGAAGATTATTCTGAGCGCGGATGAGCGGTGTGAACTCGAGGCTCTTATCCGGACCCGTTTGGCGCCGCAACAGCTTGCCTTACGGGCTCGCATGATCGTGCTGGCGGCGGATAATTTGTCCATACGCGAGACTGCGGAACGGCTGGGTGTCTGGCGCAAGACAGTAAGCGAATGGCGAAAGCGCTGGTTGTCGGGGGCCGTGAACAGTGGGGTCTTGGGTCGTCTGAGTGATAGGCCGCGCAACGGCGCGCCGGCCACGTTCACGGCCGAGCAAATTTGCGCGATCATCGCGTTGGCTTGCGAAAGCCCCTCCGAGAGCAGTACGCCGACAACCCATTGGTCGCAACAGGAGGTTGCCGACGAGGCGGTAAGACGCGGGGTTGTGAAGGCCATATCACAGCGCTCGGTGGGGCGTTTTTTTAAAAGAATCGGACTTGAAGCCGCATCGCATCCGCTATTGGCTGACGGCCAAGCCGGACCAACGGTTTGACGAAAAATGCAAGGACATCTGTAGTGTTTACGCTGCGGCGCAAGAACGGGCAAAGGAAGGAGTCCGCACCGCATCGATCGACGAAATGACCGGCATCCAGGCGCTGGAGCGCGCCGCGCCATCGCTGCCGATGCGACCGGGCTTGGTGGAACGGCGCGAATACGAATACATCCGCCATGGCACGCAAACCCTGATCGCCGACTTCGATGTGGCCACGGGAAAGGTCTCGGGCACGGTTGGCACCAGCCGCACCGAGGAGGACTTCGCCGCTTTCCTCGACCGCCTGATCGCCAGCGAACCGCCCAGTATAAAATGGGAAATCATCGCCGATAACCTGAATACGCACCTGTCCGAAAGCGTTGTCAAGGTGGTCGCCAGTCACAGCGGGATCAACGAGGATCTCGGGTTGAAAGGCAAAAGCGGCGTCCTGCGCTCGATGGAAACACGGGAGGCTTTCCTCCGCAATCCCGGACACCGCATCACCTTCCACTTCACGCCGCGCCACGCTTCCTGGCTTAATCAGATCGAAATCTGGTTCTCGATCCTGGTTAGGAAGGTGATCCGGCGCGGCAACTTTCGGTCAACCGAGGACTTGAAAGAAAAAATCCAGGCCTTCATCGAATACTTCAACCGAACCATGGCAAAACCCTTCCGCTGGACCTATAAAGGAAAACCACTGGCGGCAGGATTATAGGGGTCAACACTTCCGCTGGGCTGTACTAGTGGCCTGTATCACCTAAATTGCACCCCTACGACGGTCTTGCGAGGTTTCCGGCTAGGAGCGCGTCGTGCCGTGGTGTCCGTGCACCACAAGCGGCGTGCGACGACGTCCGGAAGCCTCGCAAGACCGCCCGAAGGGTCGCTTTTCCCGTCCCCTCGGGGCGTCGGGAACGCTTGACGATGTACCCGCATCGCCTACGCGCGCCCTCCTACCGAGGGGACGGGAAAAGCGATCGTAGGGGTGCAATTTAGGTGATACAGGCCACTAGGATAAGGCCTTTGAGGGGCTGGAAACCAAAAAACTCTTGGAATTGATCTTTATTCTCTTTAAGAAAAAGACAAAGAAAATAAGATACTCATAAAGGCAATGCCTGATACACTCAAAAGGGTATGACGTTAAGCTCTTTTTGGTATGAGCAATATTTTTTAAATTTTAACTTTCCGGTGAGTGGGGAAAACCAAATGCGTTTTAAGATTTTAGGTCTGTTCGCGGTCGTCGCGTTGATTGCCGCATGTGAGACCGCCCCGGATGAAAGCGCCACCGCCAGCGGCGCCGGCACTAGCTTAACAGGGCGCCTTGGCGCTGACTCGGCGAGATCGAAAAACACGGCTGCGTTGTCAGGCTCGCAGGAAGATCTGGTAGCCAATGTCGGTGACCGTGTCTTTTTCGAGTTCGACAGATACAGCATTAAGCCGGAAGCCCGCCAAACCCTGGTGACGCAGGCCGCTTGGATGAAGAAATTTCCCTCGCTGACATTCACCATCGAGGGACATTGCGACGAGCGCGGGACCCGCGAGTACAACTTGGCCCTCGGTGAGCGGCGCGCCAATTCGGTCAAGGACTACCTTGTCGCCCTGGGGGTCAACCCCAACCGCTTGAGGACCCTTTCCTACGGCAAGGAACGTCCGGTGGCGCTCGGCTCCAATGAGCAAGCCTGGTCGCAAAACCGCCGCGCCGTGACGGTGGTGGGCGCGGCCGGCTCTTAAGACGCGCCAAGAGGCGGCCGCCCAACGGGGGTTTTTCTGGCGCTTATCCTTGCGGCCCGAGCGTGCCGCCGCCGTCATGCATTGTCCGGAATGCCAAATGAGGAAACCTGTACCGGGATCGGCCTGGGCGGGCGCCACATTTTTGCCTGGAATGAACCACAGAATGATTTTAACCGGCTGTCCGGGCGGCTTGCCGCCGGTCGGCCGGGGCAAGCTGGAGCAATGGGGAATAGGCATGATGCGCTGGTTTTGGGCTTTTGCCTGCATCTGGACGGCGGTGGCGATGGCCCTTGCGGGCCCATCTCGCGCTTGGGCTCAGAAGGACGATACCGGTCCCCTGTATGACCGCCTGGAGCGTCTCGAACGTGATATCAGAACCCTCAACACCCGTCTTTCCAAAGGCGGTCTTCCACCCTCGCCGGCGGCGACTGGAACGGTGGATGTCCGTTCCGCCGCCGGTGTCGGCGAACATGCCATTGTCCGCTTTCAAGTGCGGCTGTCGGCGCTGGAGGAGGAATTGCGCTTGACGACCGGCAAAATGGAGGAAACGATCCATCTGCTGGATCAGATCCAGCAGCGGCTCGACAAACTGGCCGGCGATGTCGATTTCCGTCTCGGCGCCATCGAAAAAGAGCTGCGCGCGGTATCCGCGAGAACCTTGCCGAAAGCGCCACGGGTAAGCGCGGCGCCATCACAGCCAGGGGTGCGGAGGGAAATGCTGGGCACCGCCGCTCCGGCAAACCTCGGCACCATTACCGAGAGCGAATTACGGGCCGCTCAATCGGACGCCGGCGCCGGGCCGCAACCGGCGGCGCCGACCCAACAAGTCCAAGCCGCCCAATCGGGCCTGCTGCCGGGAAAGACTCCGAAGGAGCGCTATACGTTCGCCTTCGGCCTGCTGCGCCAAGCCAACTATGAACAGGCGGAAAAAGCCTTTAAGGAGTTTCTCCGGCTCCACGGCGACGATCCCCTGGCCGGCAATGCCCGGTACTGGCTGGGCGAGACCTTTTACGTCCGCGAGGACTTCGCCGAGGCGGCAAAGATTTTTTTCAAGAATTTTCAAAAAGAGCCGCGGGGGCCGAAAGGGCCCGACACCTTGCTCAAGCTGGGCATGTCCTTCGCCGGGCTCAATAAAAAACGAGATGCTTGCGCCGCCTACGACAAGATGATGAAGGATTTTCCCGAAATCCCCGCCAACCTCGCCAAAACGGTGGCCAGGGAACGGCAGCGTAGCGGCTGCCGATGAGGCGCCGTCCATGGCCGCCCCCCCACCCATTTCGACGGAGGAATTCTCCGCCCTGATGGCCGCCGTCGGGCCTTTCGAATCGGCGCCCCACGTGGCGGCGGCCGTTTCCGGAGGCGGCGACAGCTTGAGCCTCGGCCTGTTGGCCGAGGTTTGGGCGCATGGTCACGGCGGGCGGATGACGGCGTTGACCGTCGATCATGGTTTGCGCTCCGGATCCGCTGCCGAGGCGGCGCAAGTTGGCAGGTGGCTGAATGAACGTGGCATCGAACACCGCGTCCTTGCCTGGCGAGGCGCCAAACCAACGTCGGGCCTGCAGGCGGCGGCGCGAAAAGCTCGTTACGATCTGATGACGTCGTGGTGCCGAGAGGCGGGCGTGCTGCATCTTTTCCTTGCCCATCATCTGGAGGACCAAGCCGAGACCTTTCTCATGCGTCTCGGACGGGGCAGCGGCATCGACGGTCTCGCGGCCATGTCCGCCGTCGTCGAGACGGCCTCGGTTCGTCTTGTCCGTCCGCTCCTGAAGGTGCCGTCCGGGCGGCTCAAGGCAACGTTGAGGGGGCTGGGCCAGGAATGGATCGAGGACCCTTCCAACCGGGACCGAAACTTCGCCCGGACGCGGATCCGGTCAGCTTTGCCGGACTTGGCCGAAGCCGGGATGCCGCCCGAGCGCCTAGCCGAGGCGGCCGGCCACATGGGGGGGGCGCGCTTGGCCCTGGAAAGCGCCGCCTCGGCCTTGCTGGCCCGATGTTGCATGATCCACCCGGCGGGATACGCCGGCGTCGACGGCGCCGCTCTGGCGGCGGCGCCGAAGGCGGTGTCCTTGCGGGCGCTGGCGCGGATCCTGGTCTGTATCGGCGGCCGGACTTACGGACCGCGTTCGGCAAAACTGGAACGTCTCCACCAACGTATCGTCAATGGCGGGAAAGACATGTCCCATTGCCTGGCGGGCTGCCGTATCCTGCCGGCGAAACTAAATCCCGTGGAGCCGCGACGGTTCCTGGTCTGCCGCGAGCGGCGGGGATCGCCTCTTCCCCTTGCCGCCGTTGCCGGAGCGCGGATTCTCTGGGACCGCCGTTTCGCCATCGAATTCGCCGCCGCCAACGGCAAGGGAATCTCGGGAGCCGCCCGGTTGACGAGCTTGGGAGATGACGGCTGGGCCGCCGTTGCCGCCGACCGTCCGGACCTCAAGTCCTGCCCGTTGCCGATGGCTGTTCGGCCGTCGCTTCCGGCGCTCAGGGATGACCGGGGTGTTTTCGCCGTTCCCCATTTGCTGTATAAGCGCGACAGCGGTGACGATCCCGGGGTGGCGTTCGCGCGGCTAAGGTTTATGCCGCCGAATAGCATTTCCGGAGCGGGCTTTTGTATTGTTTTATGACATTCGGTTACTATCTAATGGATAGCAAGGACACCAAAGCGTTCCCACGACGCATGGGTGGCGGGCCGAACCCGTGAGGGCGGCGTATCTGCAAGAAAGGGTGCGACATTGAAAATGAGCAAGAATTTGGCGCTGTGGCTCACCATCGCGCTTTTGGTTTTCATAATTTACAATCTGTTCCAAGGGATGACGGCGAAGCCGCCCGTGGACAACCTGCCTTTTTCCGATTTCCTGGCATCGGTTGATAGCGGCGAGGTTCGCGATGTTGCCATTAAGGGCAACGTCATCACCAGTCATTTCCGGGACGGTCGTATATTCAACACTTATGCCCCCGATGATCCGAGCTTGATTACCCAACTCATCATAAAGGGCGTTCGTATCAACGCTTTTCCGGCGGATGATAATGTTCCGTCCTTCTGGGAAATACTGATCTCCTGGTTCCCCATGCTGCTCCTCATCGGGGTGTGGATATTCTTCATGCGCCAGATGCAGGGCGGCGGTGGCAAGGCGATGGGATTCGGAAAATCCAAGGCCCGGCTGCTTACGGAAAAGAAGGACCGCGTCACTTTCGATGACGTCGCTGGCATCGACGAAGCCAAGCAGGAGTTGGAAGAAATCGTCGAGTTCCTCAAGAATCCGCCCAAGTTCCAACGCCTGGGCGGGAAAATTCCCAAAGGATGCCTGCTGATTGGCCCGCCTGGCACCGGCAAGACGTTATTGGCCCGCGCCATCGCCGGCGAGGCCAATGTGCCGTTTTTTACCATCTCCGGCTCCGATTTCGTCGAGATGTTCGTCGGCGTCGGCGCATCCAGGGTGCGCGACATGTTCGAACAAGGCAAAAAGAACGCTCCCTGCATCATTTTCATTGACGAGCTTGACGCCGTCGGCCGCCACCGCGGCGCCGGCCTCGGCGGCGGTAACGACGAGCGCGAGCAGACCCTGAACCAGCTCCTGGTCGAGATGGACGGTTTCGAATCCAACGAAGGCGTGATCCTGATCTCGGCCACCAACCGTCCCGATGTCCTCGACCCGGCGCTTCTCAGGCCCGGGCGTTTCGACCGCCAGGTGACGGTTCCCAATCCTGATATTCTGGGTCGCGAGAAGATCCTCAAGATCCATATGCGCAAGGTTCCCCTGGCGCCCGACGTCGATGCCCGCGTCATCGCCCGCGGCACGCCCGGCTTTTCCGGCGCCGATCTCGCCAATCTCGTCAACGAGGCGGCATTGCTGGCGGCGCGGATCGGCAAGCGGATAGTCACCATGCTTGAATTCGAAATGGCCAAGGACAAGGTCATGATGGGCGCCGAGCGCCGCTCCATGGTGATGACCGAAGATGACAAGAAGCTGACCGCCTATCACGAAGCGGGCCACGCCCTTGTCGGCATGCATGTGCCCAAACACGATCCTTTGCACAAAGTGACGATCATACCGCGTGGCCGGGCATTGGGCGTTACCATGTCGCTGCCGGAAACGGACCGCTACAGCTACTCGAAGATTGAACTTGAATCGAGAGTGGCGATGATGTTCGGAGGCCGCATCGCCGAAGAGCTCACTTTCGGCGCCGAAAACGTCACCACCGGCGCCGGCAACGACATCAAACAGGCGACCGAGTTGGCCAGGAGCATGGTCACCGAGTACGGGTTCTCTCCCAAGCTGGGGCCGCTCAAATATACGGAGAACGAGGAAGAGATCTTCCTCGGCCGTTCGGTGACCCAGCACAAAAACGTCTCCGACGGCACCGCCCAGCTGATCGACGAGGAAATCCGCCGCCTGGTCGAGGAAGGGGAGGCCCTGGCCCGCAAGATACTGGAGGAGCACAGGGACGATCTCGTGACCCTGGCGAAGGGGCTGCTCGAGTATGAGACGCTGAACGGCAAGGAAGTCGCCGCCTTGCTCAGGGGCGAGACCATCGTTCGTCCCGACGAAAGCGAAACGCCCGAGAAGGACATTGGCCGCAAGTCCTCGGTTCCGGCGAGCGGCTCCAAGGGCAGGGAGCATCCCGGCGGACTTGAACCCGAACCGCAAACCAGTTCTTGACGACCGGCGGGCCCGCCTCTGATGGGACCCGCCGGCAATCGCCAAAAGTGACGAAATCGTCGCCCCGAAGCGGAGCGGCGATTTCGCCGTGACGGCTTCTTTTGCCGGCCTCTCCCTGGCCCGCCCCCTGATCATGGGCATCATCAACGTGACGCCTGACAGCTTTTCCGACGGCGGCTTGGCTCTTGACCCGGCGGAAGCCATCGCCCGCGGCCGGATGTTGCTGGATGACGGCGCCGATATCCTCGATGTCGGCGGCGAATCGACCCGCCCTGGGGCCGAGCCCGTCCCCGTCGAGGTGGAGTTGGAACGGGTTCTGCCGGTGGTGCGCGGCCTCGCCGGGGGCGGCGCAGTCGTTTCCATGGACACCCGCAAGGCGCAAGTGATGGAGGCGGCGCTGGCGGCGGGCGCCGCCATCATCAACGATGTCACCGCCCTGACCGGGGATCGGCGCTCTCTCGAGGTGGCGGCCGGGAACGGCGCCGCCGTCGTCCTCGTGCATATGCGGGGCGTGCCGGGAACCATGCAGGACGATCCCCGATACGATGACGCCGCCAAGGAGGTGTTCGGCTATCTCTCCGGCCGGGTGGCGGTCTGCGAGGCGGCCGGGATCGAACGCTCGCGCATCGCTGTCGATCCCGGCATCGGCTTCGGCAAGACCGTTGACCACAACACCGGCATCCTGGGCCGCCTGGACCTCTACCGGGAACTGGGATGCGCGCTTCTCATCGGGGTCTCCCGCAAAACCTTCATCGCCCGCTTGAGCAAGGGCGAACCGCCTTGCCAACGCCTCGCCGGCTCGCTCGCCGCGGCTTTGGCCGGTGTGGCGAGAGGCGTCCATATCCTGCGCGTCCACGACGTCGCCGAAACCCGCCAGGCCCTGGACGTGTGGGAGGCGATCGGAGGAACATAGACAAAGCCATCGGCGTTTGTCCTTGCGGTTGCAAACCCGCCCCATTCTGGCGGCGGAGAAATGTTCCTTTGTAAAAAAAAGTGGTTCCTCGACGTTGTAAGTGGATTTCCACCGGTTTGTCCTCGGCGGACGGCGTTATGATCGGCCATTCATTTCTTGCCGGAGGGGTTGCCCCTGGGATCGGGGCAGAATGACTTGCAAGAGATGAATGGCGGAAAGTGGCGGAATCACGGGCTCCGAAAATCCAGGTGAATTCCACTCGAAACGTGTGCGCCACGAGGGCGCGTATCCCTAGCAGAGGAGGGTTCTGCACGGACAGTAGTCGGTTTGATCTGTTAGCTGACCGGCGGCTTCGTTGGGTAACCGGCGGGG